>CAYSXF010000516.1:0-4258 GCA_964434815.1 uncultured Lentisphaeraceae bacterium | reverse complement strand
CATTCAGACCGCTAATCCTGCCACGCCCTCCATCGGCAGCACCAACTTCGTTGTACAGAGCGGAACGACACTGCGTATCACCGGAACCGCCAATCCCTACTGGTATGCCTCTGCGAACAGCATGTTCAACGTTCAAAGCAACGCTTCGCTGCTGATTGAAGCGAATGCCATGCAGTGCGGCTACTTGATTGCCCAGAGCAGCGCGACGGTGACCGGCAGTCCCCTTCTCTACGGCTTAGACACGGCGGCCCAGAAGACGGCAACCCTCGGATCCGTGAACCTCGCTAGGATCATTCTCCAACCGTCCGGGTCGACGCCGTCGACACAGACCATCCGATTCGACGGCACGGGCACGGGCCTGAAGATCGGCACGGACGCGAGTCTTCCGCTCTCTTGGCGCCCAGGCGGAGTGTCGGGACTGCAAACCATCAACTTTGATATTGCGCACAGCCCTGCGGCCTCTGTTGACCTGCTCGTTCCTTGGCTGAATCTCCGTCCCAGCGCGACAGGTATCGCGTTCTTCAAGCAGGGCGCTGGCGTTATGCAGCTGAACGGCATGGACTGGGCATCGGGTAATAGCAACGCACCTGTCGCCTGCACGGTCAGCAGTGGTGCGCTGGTTTTGAACTCGAGTGCAACCAATGTGTTCGGAGTCAACTTCACGAGTGTCACGGTGAGCAACGGGGCGACGTTGCAACTGGGCACGAACAGTACGACGGGCGCGATCTACACGAACGTGGCCAACGAAGGCACGGTGGCCTTCAATCGCTCCGACGCCTACACCTTCTCCAAGGTGATCTCGGGCGGGGGCGGCGTCGTGCAGAAAGGTGGCGGAACGCTGACCCTCACGGGCGCGAACACGTACGGTGGCGAAACGGTCGTCAGCAACAGCACGCTCGTCGTCAAGAGCCCCGGCTCGCTGGGCGGCAGCGGTGCGGTCACGGTCACGGCCGGAAGCACCCTCGGCGGCAACGGCACCATCAATGGCGCGGTCAATGTTGCGGCGAGTGCGGTGTTGGTGCCGGCTGGCACCAACACTATCGGCACGCTGACTCTGGCCAACAGCGGCGCCAGCGCCCTGACGCTCAACGGGAGCAGCCTGCTTTACGACCTTTCCAATGTCTCCGGCACCTGCGACTTGATATCCGTCACGGGCACGCTGGTCCTGAATGGCGCGAACACCATCGGCCTTTCGTTCCCTAACGGCGTAACGCCTGCGGGCACCTACACGCTGATGACCTACGCGGCCAAGACCGGCTCCGGCACCTTGACGCTGAACGCGGTTTATCCGAACGCGATGCTGACGGTCGGCGACACGAGCGTGACGCTGACGGTCACCGGCTCAGGCATCACGTATCTGAAATGGAAGGGCAATGTGTCCGGGACGTGGGACACGACGACGCTGAACTGGCTGAGAGACGGCAGCGCGTCGGCTTATACTGTTGGCGACGCCGTGACTTTTGACGACTCCGCCTCAGGGAACTTCACGATCGCCAGTACGAACGTCGTTTCGCCCGCTTCGGTGACGTTCAACAACAGCACGAACAGCGGCCCAGGCAATTACGTGCTGTCTGCCAGCGTCAGCGGCACGGGCACAGCCCTGTACAAACTCGGCGCAGGAACGGCGACTCTCTCAGGCACGAACACCTACAGCGGCGGGACGACGCTCAGCGGCGGAACGCTGGTCGTCGGAGGTTACACGAACTTGCCGGCCGCCGGCGGGTTGACTTTCAACGGCGGCATGTTGAAGATCAATGGCACGGCCTTCAACAGTCTCGACCCCTACGCTGTCAACTGGGGCACGTTCAACGGCGGCTTCGATATCGCCTTCGGCAACTCCATAACAGTGACCAACGCCATTGGCGGTGCCGGCGGCATGGCCAAATCGGGTGCGGGCACGTTGGCGCTCTACGGGCCGAACACCTATAGCGGCGGTACGGCGGTAAATTCGGGTTATGTGAGCGTCAACAATGCCAGCTCAGTCGGTTCGGGTGCGATCAACATGACGGGGGCCAACTGTGAGCTGGATCTCATGGGCGGTCTCAACTTCACCAACGCGATCACGGTCAGGGGCGTTGGCGTGGTCAACTCTGCTGGCTCTCTGCAGTCCTACACCGGCACCAGCAACACATGGAGCGGCCCCGTCACGCTTGGGGAAAGCGGTGCGCGCATCGGTGCCCCAGGTGCCACGCTCGTGATCAGCGGCGTGATCAATTCCGGCGCCAACGTCTATGACCTGATCGTGCGGAACCCAAACGATATCGGCGGCACCGTGGTTCTGGCCGCCAACAACACTTTTCTGGGAAACACGTGGATCAGGTGTGGGACAATCAAGCTGGGCGTCAATAACGCGCTGCCTGTCACCTCGATCTTCCAGCTCGGTTTGAACGCCGGCCAGACAGCGGTCACAAACGCGACGCTCGATCTGGCAGGCTTCAACCAGCAGGTCGCCGGGCTGGTGGATGCGGGCACCGACAACGCGCATCTTGTGACGAACAGCGCCAGTTCGTTGTCCACGCTCATTGTCAGCAACGCCGCCACAGCGTACACCTATGCAGGCGCGCTGGCTGGCAACGTTGGGCTGGTCAAAGCCGGCAACGGCACGCTGACGCTCGCTGGCACGAACACCACCTTCGGCGGTTTCACCGTGAATGCCGGCACGCTGGCCGTGAATAGCTCCGGCACGCTCGGAGTCAACAGCACGAACATCACCGTAAACGCTGGCACGCTGGCGCTGTCGAATTCGGTCAGCATCGCCAACAACGCGTTGCTGCGGATCGCGAACGGCGGCGGCGCGAAAGTGAACTTGGCGGCCGGTGTGAACGAGGCCGTGGGCACCCTCTATTTCGCCGACAAACAGCGGCCGGGCGGCACCTACGGCGCGGCGGGCAGCGGAGCAAGCGTGGTCGACACCGAGCACTTCTCGGGCACCGGTATTCTGACCGTCCTGCACGGCAACGGCGGGACGTTGCTCAAAATACAGTAACAGATCTGGACGCGGCAAAAACGTGCGCGGCAACACACAGTTTAGGCTTGTTGCGGCGCACGTTTTTTCGCACCATACGCGTCCTTCAAAAGGAGTTCAGGCGCATGGCACAAAATATTGTTGAAAAAATTCTCGCCGCCCACCGCGTGTCGGGCGACCTCACCCCGGGCAAAGAGCTGGCGATCCGCATCGACCAGACGCTGACGCAGGACGCGACCGGCACCATGGCTTACCTGCAGTTCGAAAGCATGGGGATCGACCGCGTGAAGGCGGATCTCGCCGTGAGCTATGTGGACCACAACACGATCCAGGTGGGCTTCGAGAACGCCGACGATCACGCGTATCTCAAGAGCGTGGCGCAGCGCTACGGCGTGGTCTTCTCGCGCCCCGGCAACGGCATCTGCCATCAGCTCCACCTCGAGCGCTTCGGCAAGCCGGGCGCGACCTTGCTCGGCAGCGACTCGCACACGCCCACGGGCGGCGGCATCGGCATGATCGCGATCGGCGCGGGCGGCATCGACGTGGCGGTGGCCATGGGCGGCGGGCCGTTCTACCTGACCAGCCCGAAGGTCACGCTGGTGCGGCTGACGGGCGCGCTCAAGCGCGGCGTCTCGGCCAAGGATGTGATTTTGAAGGTGCTCTCGGTGTACGGCACCAACGGCAACGTGGGCCGCGTGTTGGAGTACGGCGGCCCCGGCGTCGCGGGCTTGGGTGTTCCGTCGCGCGCGACCATCACCAACATGGGCGCGGAGCTGGGTGTGACCACCTCGGTTTTCCCGAGCGACGCCACGACGCGATCTTTCCTCAAGGCGCAGGGCCGCGAGCAGGACTGGGCCGAGCTTGTGGCCGACGCGGGCGCGGCGTACGACAAGACGTTAGAGATTGACCTGGGCGCGCTCGAGCCCATGGCCGCGTGTCCGCACTCGCCGGGCAACATCGCGACCGTGGCGTCGCTCGTCGGCAAGAAAGTGGACCAGGTGCTGATCGGCTCGTGCACCAACTCGTCATATCGCGACCTCAAGACCGTGGCGCTGATGCTGCGCGGCAAGAAGGTGCATCCCGACGTGGAGGTCGGCGTGGCGCCGGGCTCGCGCCAGGTGGTGGAGATGCTGGCCAGCGAAGGCCTGCTGACCGATCTCGTGGCGGCTGGCGTGCGTATTCTCGAGAACGCGTGCGGCTTCTGCATCGGCAACCACATGTCGCCCGGCACGGATGCGGTCAGCCTGCGCACCAGCAACCGCAACTTCGAGGGGCGCAGCGGCACCGCCTCGG
>CAYSXF010000515.1:0-4268 GCA_964434815.1 uncultured Lentisphaeraceae bacterium | reverse complement strand
CCCGCTACCAGCGTGATTATGAGCGCAACAGCAAGAATCTCGTAGCAGAATCACTGAGCCTGATCTACGCAGCCCGGCGCGGCCTTTCAGAGACCGAACTCTTCCAACTCCTGCGTCCCGCGGATCAGGAGCAACTGCCGCCCGATCTCTGGCTCCCGCTGCGGACCGTGCTGGCGAACACTCTGGAAAATCGAGGCGGCATCCTGAACTTCGCCAATGATACGCTTCGCCGCGCGGTCGAGATTGCCTTCGCGAAGGACACCGATCACCGCGCTGCTCTTCACCTACGGCTCGCCGACTATTTCGAAAACCAGCCAATTACGGCACGCACCTGCGACGAGTTGCCATGGCTGTTCTGGCAGGCGAAAGAACGCGACCGCCTCCGCTCATGCCTATTGAACATGGATTGCTTTCTGGAAATATACGAACGTGATCGGGAAGAACTCATGCGCTATTGGGTCTTCCTGAAAGAAAAGCGTTCAATGGGCAAAGCCTATCTAGATGCGTTCAACGTTTGGTCTCACGATTCGAATCGCGATGTTATTAATATCGTATATGCGGCCGACGATCTCGCGTGCTTCCTACACTCTGCCGCGTTTCACGCCGAAGTGGAACTGCTCTATCGCCGCACGCTCACCATTTGGGAAGGCAGTCAGGGCGCAGAGCACCCGGCTGTCGCTAGCGTACTCGACAACCTTGCGACGTTATTGAAGAACGCAAACCGCCTAGCGGAGGCGGTGCCCTTGATGTGCCGCGCGCTGGCGATTGACGAAAAAAACCTCGGCCCGAAGCATCCCGCCATCGCAAAAAGCCTGAACAGGCTCGCCCTGTTACTCAAGGAAACAAACCGGCTCGCAGAGGCGGAGTTTCTGATGTGCCGCGCACTGGCGATTGACGAAACGAATTTCGGCTTGGAGCATCCGAACGTCGCTACAGACCTCAACAACCTGGCCATGTTGCTAAAGGAATCAAACCGGTTCGCGGAGGCGGAATCGCTGATGTGCCGCGTGCTGGCGATTGACAAATTGAATCTAGGTCCGACGCATCCGAGCGTCGCCTTAGACCTTAACAACCTAGCGCAGCTGCTAAAGGAAACGAGCCGGCTCGCGGAAGCGGAATCGCTGATGTGCCGCGCGCTGGCGATTAACGAAACCAGTCTCGGCCCGGATCATCCCGACGTCGCCACAGGCCTTAACAACCTCGCCATGTTGCTAAGAGAAACGAACCGGCTAGATGAGGCGGTGTCCCTGATGCGGCGTGCAGTCGCGATTCTCGAGACCTACTATTACACTACCGGCCATGAGTATCCTTGCTGCCAAAATTATAAAGACACGCTGTGTGCGATGCAGACACCTCATCCGGCACGCGTGGGCTGCCTGCAGCTCATCTTCCTCGCGCTCGCGGCTTGGGCCTTTATCGTGTGGTGTCTGCACTGACGAGAGAACGTGGCAATCCGCTCATGCAGAGGTGAGGTCAGCCCACGCAGTCGCATCAGTTCTGCGGACCGTCGAGCAACAGGTCATGAGCTTTCTTTCCTGCCTGACCGCCCTCAACTGGCGCGGGCTGCGCCTTCACGCCCATATTGGTGAAAAGCCTCCTCCAGAACAAACGGCGTACGGGCGAGTCCACCGAGGTGTCAATCGTACAAACCGCCACCGTACCAGGACCCGACGCATGTGTGACCAATGCCGCGCCACAGGGTTTCATTAGTTTTTCATAACAGCAAATCGCGCCGACTTTTCCCTCCTCCGCCTGGCGGTTGAAAAGCGACCAGTCAGTCCGGCTGGCGGTCAGCGCAACTTTTCCGCTTTTCACGAACAGCCCGGCGAGTCCGCATCGCATGATAAGCCGATTACTCTCCGGCTCTTCCTCGGCAAAATAGAGATCAGCCAGTCCGAACGGAGCGGACCACGGATGCGCGTCGTCGCCACGCTCCAGGGCAGTTGCCTTGCGCGCGGTCAGCAGCACCGGCTCGGGCAGCACCGCCGAGAGCGCCGCCGTGTCCGCATCGGGATTACTCACCAGCACAAGCACCGTGCCACCCTTGGCCAACACCGTATCTGCACGAGCCTTCGCATCACCGGGCAGCGCTCCGCCGTCGAGCACCAGAAAGCGCTCGGAAGTTTCTGCGGTCTGTATGCCCCATTCGCCCAGACGTTCTTTCAACGTGTTGCCGCCTGCGTAGGCCACGGCGTCCAGCGTCGGCGCCGCCGCCTTGGGTCGCGGGTCGGTCGGCAAAAAGTGATCCCACTTGCACGGCTGCGGCCCGCGCGGGTCCTGCGCAGCTTTCTGCGCCTCGAACATCGCCAGCGGCTTATAGAGCGGCAACGAAGGATCCCTGCCGGGGTTCAATGACGACACATGCGGTGGCAGCCGTTCGATCTGCATGCCGAACTTGCCCTCGGAAGAGGCGCCCTCGAAAAATACGCCGTCCTCGCGCGTCGGCAGGCGCGTGAAATCGGAGTATCCGAACGTCAGGTGCTCAAGGCCGAACCAGACCGTCTCGCTGGCCGAAAAAAAGGCTAAATTGGGCCGAGCCATCTTGACGATGTTCTGGTAGAGGTCAACGCCCAGCGCATCGTTGCGGCCGGCGTAATCCAGATAGGCGCGCTCGCCCGCAAAGACCGTCAGATCGCAAGGCCGCGCGTAATAGGTGCCGCCGTTCTCGCCCACCATCAGCGGCTTGTCGATCCCGCGCGTGTTCTCTGCCAGAGGCGGCAGGTTGTGGCCGTAGTGCTTGCTCCACACGGGCAGTGCGCCGAACAGGTCTTCGTCGCCATCGCACGAGAGCCACGGCCGCGTGGGATCGTACCGACCGCCTTCGAGCCCCGTCCGCGTCAGCATCTCGTACCAGCGTTTTTCGTCCTCCTTGCCGACCTCGTTCAGGCGGAAGATGGCGAACATCTCGTTGCCAAAGCTCCAGCCGAACACGGACGGATGGCTGCGGTCGCGCAGGATCAGCCCTTTGAAGTGATCCGCATACCGCGCCCAGAACTCGGGCTCGGCGAAATTGGAGCGGATCGAACTGCCGAAGACGGCTGTTTCGTCCAGCACGCAGATGCCCATCTCATCGGCCAGGTCGACATAACAGCGCGGATAAACCTGAGCGTGCGGGCGCACCGCGTTGCCGTGCATATCCTTGATCATCGTGTACCAGCCCCACACGAAGCGGCGCGACCACATGTATGCGCCGAAGGGATGGCAGAAGTCGCCGGACAACCGGATCTTCTTGCCGTTCAGCAGCAGGTCGCGGCCTTTGACTGCGAACTGCCGCCAGCCGAAGCGCTGGTACTTGGTGTCGAGCAGCGTGTCGCCCGCCTTCACATGCACCAGCATCGCGTTCAGGTTCGGCGCGTCGGGGCTCCACGTCTTGAGCCGGTTCTCCACCTTGACCGCCAGCGTGCAAGTAACGCTGCCTCGCGCGGGCACCTGCGCGGTCGCGCCTGCGAAGCTCAGTTGCTTGTCGCCCAGCCGCCACTTCGGCACGGGCGCTTCCAACGGGGTGATGCCCGCCTGATTGAGCCACGCGAAGACATCGGCTGAAAGAGTCACGCCGCACGGCTGCGCGGTGTCGTTGCACACGGTCACTTCGGCCTCCAGCGTGTCGCGGTCGAGCCACGGCTTCACGAACACATCCGACACGCGCACCGCAGGCAGGGAGACGAGCGACACATCCTGCCAGATGCCGCTGAGCCGGTCAGAGTTTGAGCCATTGGGATAGGGCGCGGACATCTTGGCATATTTGGGATCGCGCTTGTCGAAGAGCCGGTAGCTGCGTACGCCGACCCGCACAGTGTTCTCGGCATCGCGCCTGACCGCGTCAGTCACGTCCACATCGAACGGCAGATATTTATCGAAGTGTCCGCCGACCTTGCGGCCATTCACCCAGATCTGGCACTCGCCCGCCACGCTCTCGAAGTGCAGCACGAGGCGCCGGTCTTGCGACCACTCTGCGGGCACGCGGAAGGTGCGCTCCATCCACGCCATGTGGTAGTGTATCCACTGCTCGGGATAGCTGGGATAGTAGACCGAGTCGGGCACATAGGGCTTGTCCGTGCCAGCACCAACCTTGGAACCGTTGCCCCAGTGGTTCACGTTCCAAGGCGAGGGGATCTTGATCGGCACCTTATCCCACTTGTCCTCGGCAGGCGGCGGCAGATCCGGCACAATCCCCTTGTCCCACTCGTAGCCGTTCGGCGCGGGCACAGGCTGGAAGCTGTCTCTTATACACATCTGACGCTGCAGACGAATAGAGAGGTGTAGATCTC
>CAYSXF010000514.1:0-4268 GCA_964434815.1 uncultured Lentisphaeraceae bacterium | reverse complement strand
GACGACAAGATGCGGGCGTGCCCTTTCTCCTGCAGGTAGTTGATCATCGCCCAGATCTTCACCTGATCCATGCCCACGAACGTCCAGAGATGGCCGTCCGCCCCCTTACCGGCAGACACGGTGTGCGTCAGATCCTCTGCGCCCGAACTGCTGGCCGAGCCGGTGACCAGCAGATCCTGAAAGATTTTGCGCACCGAGTCGGACGCCCCCGTCTTCGCGAAGCCCATGTTGACATCGCGCGTCAGGTTGTCGCTGATCTCCAGCTCGACAATGCGAGCCTCCACCAGCACCTGTGCGACAGGCTGGTCGGCTTCTTCAAGGATCTTCTTGAGCTGCGGCACTCGCGCCGGCGTGTCCGAGACCACGACAATGTCATCCTCGTCGCTGCGGGCAGCCTGACCGGCGGGCGTCAGAAAGCTTTCGAGCAACCGCCGCATCGTTTCGGCCGACACGTGCTTGCAGCGGTAGAAGAAGATCTCAGGCTCCCCTTCATTCGACTTCAAGAACTGTTCCAGCAATCGGTTGTAATCGACCGATTCCGGCACAGCGGCAGTTGTCGCATCTTGAGGCAGTCCGGCAGTCTCTGCGGCCGGTTTACGCGGCGGACTGCTGGATGAGCGCACGTTGTTGCTGCTCGCTGACTGCAGCGCCTCTTGGGCCGACAAGAGGCACAACCAACTCACGCAGAGGGCACAGCCTGTCAAACCGCGATGGATACGCATAGTCTTTTCCCATGCCGTCCGCGTGTCTCACACGCGCCCGAAGGCCACGTCAGACACATCACCTTCACTTGATGGAGTAACGGGTCGCCTTGGTGAGCGCCTTCCAGAGCTGCTCAGGCGTCTCGGCCAGAAGAATGGCCTCGCGGTTCTGCTCCTTCAGAAACGTCTCGGTCAGCCCCGACATCAGCCGCAGGTAGAACGCGCTGACCGCCGTGGGGATTGTGATGAAGAAGACGATGTTGACCACATTGCCCGCATCGTCGAACTTGACGCCTTTTTTCGACACGCCCAGAGACAGCGTCAGTCCGCCGCCTTCCACACCGCGCACGTGCGGAAAAGCCAGTCCGTTCTCCATCGCCGTGCTCAGCACCGCCTCGCGCTCCAAAGCCGTCTCAACCAGCTTGTCCGCGTTGGAAACGAAATTCTTCTCTTCCATGACCGCAGCCAGTTCGGCGATCGCTTCCGCGCCGGTCGCGGCCTTCAGATTCGGCACCATCAGCGTTTCGGCGGAAAAACGGGAAATCCCGGACTTGCGCGGCTCCGTGCGGCTGTGGGCTTCGCCGACCCAGCGCGGCGCATCGCTCTCCTCGAACAGGATGCGGGCGCAGCTCGGGCAGTTCTGGATCTGCTTGCACAACCGTACGGCCTGCACCTGGCTGATCGGCATGCGCATGCCGCAGATGGCGCAGCACCCGTTGTACATGGGCGCCATGACAATATGGTCTTTTTTATAAAGACGCTGATACAGCGATTTCACTTCAGGCGGCAGCTTATCGGTCAACTGCTCGATCGAGTCGTTCAAGCGATCCATGTGGCTGCCGTCGCCCGTTGTCCGGTGCTCGTCGCGAATGAGCACCAGCTCTTGCAGTTGATTTAAATGGTTGATAAGACTTTGCATGCGTTCCTTTCGTTTGGAAGTGTCGTCCGGTTCTTACAATAGATCAACACGCCGTATAAATCCGTGCTGTCATTGTGTCCCAAATAGGGTTCAGTGTCAATGCATTGCCGCAACAAATCCGAGGCCGCGAGCTTTAGCTAAGAGCGTTTCAGAAGCGTTGGACAGCCGCACGCGCGTCGAAGCGAACTCGCGCCGCATCGGATAGTCGCTGCGCTGCGCGTCGAACGCCGCCGCGCGGGCAGCCGCGTCCGCCGAGCACGACGCCTTAAGGCGCTGCGAGTCGGCCTCGATGTTGTATACGCTCAAGACCAAGTCGCGCAGCACGTCTTCGTCGCTCCGCCCCGCGGCGTCCGTCTGCAAAAGCGGCACGGGCGGCACGGGCAGCGCGAAGGGACACGTCGCCTCGACGCCGAAAAACACGCAGGCTTTCCGGTACACGATGGCCGTGCCGTTCACCTTGCCCTCATACGAATGGCCCGCGATGTGCGGCGTGGCGATGTCCGCACGCGCCAGCAGGTCAGGACGATACGCCGGCTCGCCCTCCCAGCAGTCGATCACGGCATGAGCCACGCGCGACCCGAGCACCGCCAGCAGCGCGTCGGTTTCAATGACCGGGCCGCGGGCCGCGTTGATGAAAATCACACCCGGCTTCATCCGCGCGAACTGCGCCGCCGCCAGAAGGTGATACGTGGCATCAGACCCCGTTTTGGTCAGCGGCACGTGGCAGGTGATGATGTCCGCTTCGGCCAGAATCTGATCGAGTCCGACAAAGCCCTGCGCCTCACTGTCCGCAGCGTTGCGCCGCCGCGGCGGATCGCTCGCCAGCACGCGGAGCCCGAGCGCCCGCGCATGCGTGCAGACGCGGCGGCCCACATTCCCCACGCCGATCACGCCGATGGCCTTGCCTTCCAGCGTCAGCCCGTAGCGGCCGACCAGCCAGAGCAGCGCCGCCGTGACATAGGTGGCGACGCTCTCGGCGTTACAGCCCGGAGCGGCGGACCAGGCGATTCCGCGCGACTCCAAATACGGGATGTCGATGTGGTCGGTGCCGATCACGCCTGAACCGTAGAAGCGCACCGCGCTTCCTTCCAGCAACTCGCGGTCGACGCGCGTGGTCGAGCGCGTGATCAGCGCGTCCGCGCCGCGCACGTCCTCCGGCACAATCTGCCGCCCGCCCTTCAGCGTCACGTCGCCCAGCGTGCCGAAGGCTTCAGCCGCATAGGGCATATTCTTGTCGCACACAATCTTCATAGCGTTCCCTGTCTGAGATTATTTCCGATAGGCCTGAGGCACATACGAAGCGCATTTCTTGGTCGCGAAAACCGGCGCAAACCGCGTGAAGCGAGGCAGGCCGTTCTCGAGCGGCACCTGTGCCCACGTCCCGCCGATGAGCGGCTTGGCGTAAGCGATGAAAGCGTCCGTCACATCGATGCGGTTCGGCGCGATCCACTCTTTCGGAAAGAAACGCTCGCGATTAGCCACCTGATCCAAGGGGACTTTGTCGTAGTGCACCCTGTACACCGTACCCGGCTCGCGCTGGATCGTCGCCATGTAGCCGTTGCCCATCGTGCGAGCGATCTCCACGGCATGGCGCCCCGACAGATAAGCCTCCTCAAGATCGACCACCGAAGCCAGAAGAGCCGAATGGCGCTGCTCCGTGCCCACCGTCTGACCGCGCGCCTTCCCGGTCGCCTTCAACCCGACCGCATTGAGGAAGGAGACGATCGCCTGCTGCGCCGTGCGGTCGCTCGCCCCGAACAGGGTGTGGCCGAACGGATCCTTGCGCTCGCCGATGTCGCCCACATTGAAGCCTTCGCTCACCACGACGATGCAGCGCCCGCTGCGCACCAGCTCGTCGTTCACGAGGTCCGCCATCTCCGGCATCGACACGCCCGACTCCGTCAGATAGATTTGCAGCGGCAGCCGCCGCTCGGGATCAGCCAGACGCGCCGCCGCAGGAATGAAGCCGATCGAGCGTCCCATGGCCTGCAGCACCAGCACCGGATCGGACGTGCAGGAGCCCGCATTCTCCTCGTTCAAGCCCAGCAAATTCGCGGCCCAGTAGCGCGCAGTGGACCCATAGCCAGGGGTGTGGTCCACCACCTTGAACTCGTCGTCGCCCACATCGTTGTCGATTGTTTTGGGCACTCCCGTCGCCGCCAAGTCCAGCCCCTGCCCGGCCGCGAGCTTGGCGATCTTGTTGGCCGTGTCCATCGAATCGATGCCGCCGACATAAAAGAAATAGCCGATGTCATGTGCCTTCAGCACCTCGATCACACGGTCGAAATCCTCGTTCTGCGTGTCCGGCAGCTTGTAGCGGCAGGTGCCGATCGCGCCCGCCGCAGGCGTGCACGCCAACAGTTGGATTTCCTTGTTGTCCTGCGCGCTGATGTCCAACAGCTCTTCCTTCAGCACGCCCTCGATGCCGTGCCAAGCGCCGTAGATGCGTCCGAACACGCCGGGATAATCGCGGCAGGCGTCGATCACGCCGCGGATGGAATTGTTGATCACGGCTGAGGGCCCGCCCGACTGAGCCACTAAGACATTTTTCTTCGTCATATCGCCTCTCCGTTGATATGGGGGTCGTTGAAGCAAACAGAACTGCGTCTGCCGCTTCAGAAGAACTGCATGCTGGTCTTCTTGAACTC
>CAYSXF010000513.1:0-4276 GCA_964434815.1 uncultured Lentisphaeraceae bacterium | reverse complement strand
CGAAAAACTGCCGAAAGACCGGCCAAACAGAATGAGGCTCCTGCGGTGAACGGACTGAGACAGGTGTGGCGGGTCGCCTGCTATGAGTGGTTCGACGCCCTGCGCAGCCGCCGCGCGCTGGTGGTGCTGCTGCTCTACATGACGGCCGCCGTGTGTAACATGTACTGGTCCATCAACCTCCTGCACAAGATGGAGAGCGAACTGGTCACCATGCTCCAGCTCCCCCCGTCTGAACACACGGGCGTGATCTCGACCACGCTCTGGAAGTCGAAGCCGTTCCAGCGCCTCATGAAGCAGATGACTCAGAACGACCTTGTGCTTCAGGACATCACAGGCAAGCACCCCGTGGAACTCATCTACGCCTGGTTCGCCTTTTTCTACACCCCGCTGCTGGTGGTGCTGGTGGCTGGCAGCCGCATCGCCGAGGATCTCGGCTCAGGGGCGGTGCGCTACGTGGTTTTCCGAATATCGCGATCGAGTTGGACGCTCGGCAAATTCATCGGCCAAGCGCTGATGATCGGATTCGCCCTCGTTCTGAGCGGCATCGGAGCCTACGCCGTGGCCAAGTACCGCCTGGCCGGATCGGGTACGCCCGACCTTTTCCTGAACATGGTGCAGTGGTCGGTGCGGGCGTGGATTTTCTCCTTCCCCTACCTCGGCCTAGCGATGGGCCTCTCCCACATCACCAAATCAGCCAGCAAGGCGACCGTCATGGGCATTGTCGCGATCACTGTTTGCTTCGTCATCACCATCCTGCTGCGCCACTTCACGGCGGACACAGGCTGGCGCTCCTACCTGCCTTACCTCGGCGTGCTGGTGCCGGATGACCACAAGATGTACATGTGGCGCAACGGCCTCGCCCCGCTGGTCACCGGCACCGTGTATCTCATGACTCTCGGATTCTGCTACCTGCTCACCGGGTACGCCTTTTTCCGCCGACGCGACGTGTAACTATGGACAACGCCATCGTAACAACCGGTCTGGTCAAACGCTACGGCGCCCGGCGCGCGCTTGACGGTCTGACGCTTGCCGTCCCGCGCTTCGCCGTGCTCGGCCTCATCGGCCCCAACGGCGCGGGTAAGACAACCTGGATGATGTCCGTCGCCGGCTTTCTCCGCACCACCGCAGGCACGATCGACCTCCTCGGCTGCGGGCCGTTCGACTCTGACGCGCACCGCGGCCGCATCACCATCCTGCCGCAGGACTCCGAGTTGCCGCTGGAGAGCCGCCCGCTGGAGCTGCTCACCCACTACGGCCGTCTGCAAGGGCTCACCCGCATGGAGGCAAGCCAATCCGCCCAAACCATGCTTGCCGAAGTCCATCTGGGCGACCGCTTCAACGCGCCCATCCGCTCGCTCTCGCACGGCATGCGCAAGCGTGTCATGATCGCCCAATGCTTCATCGGCTACCCGGAGGTGGTCCTGCTGGACGAGCCGCTCAGCGGTCTCGACCCGCGCGAGGTCGCGCACATGCGGTCCTTTCTCACGCGGCGGCGCGGACGCCAGACCCTCGTCATCAGCTCGCACAACCTGCACGACATCGAGGTCATGTGCGATCACGTCGCGTTCATCGAGAACGGCCGCACGCACCGCTTCGCCACGATGGAGGAGATTGTCGGCACGGCCAGCACGCTGGTTTACGGACTGACGTCGCTGCCGGAGGATATCGCGGCGCTCGCGGAGGTCGTGCCTGACGCCGTCCTCACCTGCAAAGACGAGACGCTCGAACTGGTCTGCCGCTACAACCCGCGCGACGCTTCTCCCGAAACGATCAACGCCAGCCTCCTCCCTGCGCTGCTGGCACAATGCGGCGTTCTGACCATCTCACAGGGATCCAATCTCGAGACCGAATATCTGCACGGGCAGCCACTGGAGCCCGTCCGCCGATAGCGCACAGATGCCCTCTTATGCCGACGCCACTTCACATCGTGCTTGTCAAACCGGAGATCCCTCACAACACGGGTGCCATCGGACGGCTCTGCGTGGGGCTCGACTGTCCGCTGCACCTGATCCGCCCGCTGGGCTTTCATCTGTCGGACCAATACGTGCAGCGCGCCGGGCTCGATTACTGGGAGCACCTGCGCCTCACCGTGCACGACACGTGGGATTCCTTTCTCGCTGCGGCCCAACCACCCCGTCTCTTTTTCCTGAGCACGCGCGGCGAAAAGACGCTTTACGACTGCTCATTCCAACCTGGTGATGCCTTAGTTTTCGGCAACGAGGGACAAGGTCTGCCAGAGCCGTTTTACACGCGCTATGGCGACCGCCTCTTCAAGATTCCCATGCCCGGCGAACACGCGCGCAGCATCAACCTCGCCAACGCGGTCTCCATCGCCGCCTATGAGGCTTACCGGCAGATCCTAGCATACCGCGCCTAACGCGCTTCCCGCTGCACTCCGTACTCTGACCACCGACCTCCGTCATCCGACATCCGACCTCTCCCCGCGTCCCTTGACTTATGAACGGCCTTCGTGCATAATAACGGGCGTCGTCATGATTACAACCTTCCACTGCCGGGACACTGAGCGCGTGTTCAACTTCGAGCTGGTCCGCAAATGGGATCCCGCCCTGCGTAAGGCCGCCCTGCGTAAGCTCAAGTGGCTCGATGCCGCGGCGGACCTGAACGACTTGCGCATTCCGCCCGCGAACCGGTTGGAAAAGCTGAAAGGCGACCGCGAGGGACAACACAGCATCCGCGTGAACGACCAATACCGACTCTGCTTCGTCTGGCGCAACGGCAACGCGCATGACGTGGAACTCGTCGATTACCACTGAAAGGATAACCTGCCATGAGAGACCCTATTTTAAAGCCTGTTCATCCCGGCGAGATTCTGGCTCGGGAGTTTCTGGAGCCGATGGCCCTTTCCCAATACCGGCTGGCCAAAGACATCGGCGTCCCTGCCCGCCGCATCAACGAGATCGTGCTCGGCAAGCGCGGCATCACAGCCGACACCGCCCTGCGTCTCGCCCGCTATTTCGGCACCACCCCCGACGTCTGGCTCAACCTCCAAGTCCGCTACGAGCTCGACATAGCCCGCCTTTCCATCGGCAAGCTCATTGAACGCCTGCCCCGCTTTGTCGCCGCACTCGCCTAGCCCGCTCATCGTGCATATTGTGCTTACCCCGCCTATCGCTCTTACCGCCAGCCGTTACAGGCAGGGACACATCCCCGAGGCGTTTGCGGCAGGTTCGAGGACCCCGCCCTACCAGACATCGGACAACGGCCATTCTTCAACTTAATCCGCGCTAGCGCATCAGCAAGCCGCCGGTCAGGTCGAGCGTCGTGCCGGTCATATAGCTGGCCGCGTCGGACGCCAGGAAAGCGACCACGCTGGCGATCTCTTCGGGCTGCGCGATACGGTAAAGCGGTATCCGTGAAAGGTACTGCTCTTTGCGCTCTTCCCAGATCTTGGCGATCATCTCGGTCATCACCATGCCCGGCGCGATAGCGTTGACGTTGATGCCCTCTTTGGCCGTCTCGCGGGCGATCGCGCGGGTCATCGAGACCACCGCACCCTTGCTTGAATCATAAGGCAGGTGCCCCGACGTCGAGCCGAGGAAGGCTGCTTGGGATGCGATGTTGACGATCTTGCCCTTCGCCTGCCTCGCGCGCAACCGCTTGACCAGCTCGCGGCAGGCGACGAAGCACCCAGTCACGTTCACTTGAAACGTGTAATTCCACTCCTCAACCGAATAACCTGTCAGAGGCCCTTTCGGCAGATACGCCGCGTTATTGACGAGAATGTCCACCGGCCCCAGCTTCGCCTCAGCGGTGTCGAACATCGCGATGACCTGTTGCTCACAGGCCAAATCGGCGGCCACCGCGACGGCAGCGGTTCCGTAGCGCTTCTGGATTTCTCCGACAACAGCCAGCGCGTCGCTCACGAAATCCAGACCTTTGGCGTCGTTCTTGAGATAGTTGATGACGACCTTCGCACCCTCAGCGGCCAGCGCAAAGGCGATGGCCTTGCCGACGCCGCTGGACGAACCTGTGACGATGGCGACCTTGTCTTTAATTTTCAGATCCATGACTTATCCTCCACAGTCTTACGGCTTCAGAACCACGCGCAGCGCCTCGCCCGACACCATGAGCTCGATGGCCTGCTGGAAACCTTCAAACGGCAAGGTGTGCGTCACCAGCCGACCCGCCGGGAAGGTGCCCGCCGCGATCAGCTCCACCGCTTTCGCCACATGCGCCGGCGTCGAATCACTGGTGCCCACCACGCGCAGCTCGCCGTCTGTCTCTTATACACATCTGACGCTGCCGACGAATAGAG
>CAYSXF010000512.1:0-4283 GCA_964434815.1 uncultured Lentisphaeraceae bacterium | reverse complement strand
CGGGTTTCTCAGCCGTCGCGGCGGCGGCCTTGGCCTTGGGCGCGGGCGAAGGGCTAGAATCTTTGAGGCTCATGATTTCCTCGATGGTGCGGTCGCCGGGCTCCTTGGTTTTGCCGGAAAGGATATCGCGGCTCAGAATGGCGTTTTTGGGCATGCCGACGTCTTCTCTCAGGCCGACAGGGTCTGCGAGGCCGACGGTGACAAAGATGACGATCTCCTTCTGCTCCTTGTTGCGGTTCTTCCAGCCGAACAGGCGCGGGCCGACCCAGGGCAGGCTGCGCAGGAAGGGAATGCCCGAGTCGCTGTTGTTCTCGGTGGTGCGCGACAGCCCGCCGATGACGGCCGTGGTGCCGTTCTGCATGGAGAAGACCGTCTTCATGCGGTTCACCTTGATGATGGGAAATTTGGCGGTGGGCGTGCCGGCCGATCCTTCGATCACGAAATAACCTAAGTTCTTGCCACTTGAGTCTCCTCCCTGAGAAATATCCTTATCGCTAATGGAAGGCTCGATCTGAACCGTGATCAGGCCGGTGGAGCTGACGCGCGGCGTCACCTTTAGGGTAATCCCGTAACTGAAGAAGGCTTCGCCGACGAAGGATTCCTCTTTGCCGGGGATGACGGCGAGTTTGGTGGTGATGTCAAGTTGGTCGCTGCTGGTGCCGCTGCGGGTCGCCTGAACTTCCACGTTCGGCTCTTTGGTGGTCATGTCGATGGTGGCGGACTCCTCGTTTGCGACGATGATTTTGGGGTTGGAGAAGACCGAGACGCCGTCGAGCTGCTCGAACGCGCTCAAGGTCAGGGAGAAATCGGAAGCGGTGAGCTGTCCGCCGATGCCGCGCGCCTGGCGCCACGACATCGAATCGGCTGAACGGCCCGCGCCGGTGGCTGGGTTGATTGAGGCGGGGACAAGGATGTCCTGCACAGGGATTTTCTTGTACGTCGTATAGGTTGAGTCAACCGGGGTTGCGCCATCTTTGAAAGTGGTCGTGCCCAAAGGATAGGTGCCGAGTTTGCCGGTGTTGTACTCCATACCGCCCTTCAGGTTTTGGACGCCCACGCTCCATCCCTTCAGGCTGTCCCACTTCATGCCGAGCTGTCTGCTTGCCGCTGCGGAAAGCTCCACAAAGCGGGCCTCGATATAGACTTGCGCGCGCGGCTTGTCGATGGCTTTGATGATCTCCAGACATTCGCTGAGCTGCTGTTCGGTGGCGGTCACGATCACGACATTGGCGGAGGGGAACGGCGTGGCGGTGCCGGTTTTGCCGAGGGTCGATGTGAACAGTTTCGCCACGGCTTCCGCTTTGGCGTTGTCCAGACTGAAGGTCTGCGTGACCATCGGTATCTCGACGGTTCTCGTTGTCACCACATAGATGCCGGAGTTGATCGGCTGTTCGACCAGTTGCAGGCCCTGCGGCTCCAGGATCGAGCCCAGCCCCTTGCGCCACGGCACGTTGTCCAGGCGGACGCTGACGATGCCTTGAAGGTTTGTGCCGGAGGAGATGATGTTCGCGCCGGTGGCATCGCGGAAGGCTTTGATGACATCGGCCAGCGGGGTCTCATCGAAGTTCATGGAGACCAGAGCGTCATCGGATTTTACAGACGTGTCCACCACGCGGACGGTGGCAGCTTTTGCCTCCGGTTTTGCTGGCGCGTTCGTTTGCAACGAGACAGGGGGGCGTGCGGCATGGGCTTCTTGGACCGTAGACTGCGCCTGTAAGAGCGAGGTAAGGGCTGATACAGCGACAAGGCAGGCGATTTTTAGACTGTTCATCTTGTACTCCTGATTTGTTAATAACACTTTCGTTTCATTTGCTTTGCTTGAGATCGGTGGTTTTCGGGACGATGCGCTCGGCGTGAAGCGGTTCCAGCCTGACGTCTTTGTCTGTGACTTGCGCAACGCGCCATCGGAAGCTGATCTCTTGGTGGATAAGAGACACGGTATCGCCGACAGCATACATCTGGCGGTTGATCATGACAAGCGCACGCGTTTCCTGCGTGCCCTGCCTGGTCGATTTCGTGGTGCCGCTGATCGTGAGCGTCTTGCGGGCCTTGGCCCAGTCGTCATCGGTGACGGGCATTTCGCGGGGAGATTCGGTTTTCGGCGCGGGTGCTTCTGAGCGGACCGCATCAGGCGCTTTCGTCGCAGCAGGCGAATAGCCGATGGGCCAGAACGGGTCACGCACGGCAAAGGCCGGGCTTGCGCAGAGCAAGCTCCAAAGGAGGCTTCGTTGGAGGACGTGACTGGTTTTCATAGCGGGAGCCTGGTATTACTTCTTAGAAAGCTTGTCAGTTTTGATTTTCTCGCCTTTTGCAGGCCACTCGAACGTGATAACCGCCTTGTGCGTTTCGGGCGTTTGCGGCTGGCCGAGAACGAGCAGGCCTGACAGCGTGGCAAGCGGCTGAGAGGCCTCGACCTGCGTGATAAACGCGGTTATTTGCGTGTAGGAGCCTTGGCCGGTGAACTCCACGGGCTGGCGGTAATGAAGTTGCTCCGGCGCAGGTTTGGGGAGCTGAAGGGGAATGGGCTGAAGCTCCCGGACGCCATCGATGTGGAAGCCGGTCTGACGGGCAATCGGATCCAGCAGGTTCTTTCCGCGCATGGAGAACGATCCGAGAAGCGGTTCGATCACGCCGGAAGCGACGAGGGCGTCGCGTTCGGCCATCGGTTTGTCGCAAGCCTGCTTCTGATGTTCGGCGGTGGCAACGGTGGCTCGCATCTGGTTCAGCCGGACATCTAACGTGTGGGCTTCGTCGCCGGCAACCCGCAAGGCGGTTCGTTCCGGCAGAGCGCCCAGAAAAAGGATCAGCAGCCCGATGATAAGGGCAGCCATGCTAATGACGACGGATCGGATCATCGAGGGAGCGAGCCACTTCATGATGGGTGAGGCCAGGGTCATTCGAACCTCCTTGGCACGCAGTCGCAGGTGATATCGAAAAGGAGAATTTCGCGGCTCTCCGGATCCCGCGCGACGTCTTGACGGAAAGCGCCTTTCGGTATCACTGCCGTGCGGAAGACGTTGGTGAAGGCCGGGGTGCGGAACGTGGCGAGCAGGGTGTTGACGGCTTCAGAGGGGTGTTCGCCTCCTGTACGTCCGGAAAGGTGCAGCGTGACCGCTTCAAAGGTGTTGGTCGGGCCATACATGAGATTTGCGGGGTCTGCGGCAGGCGGTTGCGGCGGAGGGACACTCAACTGCGTGAGCTGGATGGTTGGCGTGACGTGTTCCGCCAGGTTCGAAAGCATCTTGCCATATGGGTTGCGGGCATTCTTGTATAGCCCGAGCTGGCGGACGATTGACCGGTACTCCTGCTCTTGGGCACGCAGCGCGAGCACGGCGCTGTGGGCCGGGGAGAGCGACGTGATCGCTTGCTGCAGGGCCTCCTTGTACTGTGCCTGACTGTGCGTGCGCAAACAGAGCAGAGACCACCACAGCAAAAGACACAGGGTTACAAAGGACGTGGTTAAGGGCAGCATCACGCGCATCCGGATGGGGCTGGAGCTGAACCGTTCCTCGTCGTTCAAAAGGTCGAGGTGTAAGGGTGTGTTCATACATCCTCCAGAACTGCGCGTGCGGCGCCGAGGGCGGTCGTCAGGAAGGGGGCAATAGCGGATAAGTTTTCAGGCAGACAGGATGACGGTGCCGCCCTCTCGAGACCCTCGAAAGGCAGGAAGGGGACCAGTGTCAGGTTCAGCATTCGGGAGAACACCGACGTCCAGTGCTTAGCGCCGGAAGGAAGTCCGCAGATGAAGAAGTTCTGCGTCTGGCAATTTTTGCGCCGGGTCAGATAGTCGTATGAGATCTCGACCTGCCTAAACAGCGTGCGAAGAACGGGCTCCACCATAGGGATTGGATCGATGAACGTGTCTTCGAGAATCGAGTCGGCCAAAGACGGGTCGATGCGCATATGGCTGCAGACCGCCTCCCTGACGTGCGCGTAACCAATGGGATGTTCGCGGTAGAGGACGAGCCTTGACTCGTGAAAAGCGGCCAACGAGGTATAACCGGGAAAGACAAAAAGCACCACGGCTGTTCCAGCAACGGAGGTGAACAGCGGTGCAGCCAGAAAGGTGTTGATAGCGGCCGCAGGCGAGATTTGCAGGGAACAGGTGGTCGGCTGATGACCCTCGGGCAGAAGCCTCGCAGCCCATGTGGCCTGGAACTTCGGAATGCCGGCCGAAAGGGGCGGTAGTTCCGGCGCGAACTGCCGGGAGGCGGTACGGAAAGCCAGCAGCTTATTGGCCTCTTCATCATCCAGAGAGCCTGCTGCGTGTCTCAGAAAGGCCA
>CAYSXF010000511.1:0-4295 GCA_964434815.1 uncultured Lentisphaeraceae bacterium | reverse complement strand
CGGAGATGTGTATAAGAGACAGGTCTCGAACAACGTGGTGTTCAGCCGCTGGACGAACCGGGAGCAGCCGTGGCTCATGCTCGGCCAGAAAAAGAAGAGCGCGCACGGCAATACGGTTCGAGACAACTGGGCGAGGGCGTTCAACCTCAAGGACGACGCTGACGTCAAGGCCGAGAACAACCGGCCGGTGACAGAAGCGGCCTTCATGCGCAGGCAGGCGGAATTGCTGGACGCGATCAACGCCCGCTACGGCAAGATTCACCCGACGGCGCAGCGCCCAAGGCTGTGACACGTTGCTATGTTGCGGCTCACGGGGACGTTCGCCCTCCATGCCCAATTAAGGTTGTTAGGGGTAGGGACGGTTCCCCGAACCGTCCGCGGACACTTCGGGGAGGCGTCCCTACCGAGAGAGTCACGTTACTCATATTCGCAAGCCTCAGCAGGAGGGCCTGGAGGGCGAGTGTCCTCACGAGCCGCAGGTGCTGGAGTTTGGCTATTGCCCCGCCATAAACGCGCGGCGTGCGAGTTCGACGGCGCTCTTCTCATCGCCCTTGAACGGCCGCAGCACGAACGCGTAGCGGTAGGCCTTCTTGGCTGGCAGCATGAACTCGTCGTGCTGCATCGCGCCCCAACTGTTGTCGCCGCCCGCGCCCATCTGCGCCAAATCCAAATTCAGCGTCACGTCCTCGCGATGCGTCATCTCCCACGCGTGCGCATGGCTCATCAGGTCTTCAGTCGTATAGTGCAACGCGTTGACGCTCAGGCGCGGCTGGCCCACGGCCAGCAGACCGACCCCGGCGCTGTTGCACAGCGTCACCCAGCGCACGTCGACTTTGTTGCCGGTTTCGCCAGGCTCCGTGTAGTCGAAGAACTGTTCTTCCACCTTGCCGCTGTAGACATCGACGCGGGCGTCGCAGCGGTCCGAATAGGTCTCCTGCGGCCCCGGCCCATACCACCTGAGATCTTCGAAACCGGCGGGCACCGTCATCTGCAGGCCGAAGCGCGGCAGGTTCGGAGCCTTTGTCGCAACCGCAGGAGTGTACGCCGCATCAACCAGCACATCTCCCGTCGCCAGCACGCGGTGCGCCAGCGTGTATTGGCCTCCGACTCCCGGCAGCGGTCCTGCCGCAACCAGCAGCACTTCGCGCGGATTGGGCTGGGTAACGGTCACAGTCGCGGCCTTCCAATCGCGGCCGACGTTGCGCCAAGCGCCGAACTTCTTTTCCATATCATAGCCGCGGTCGTTGTCCGTCGGCGCAACCCAGAAGTGCGGGCGCAGCGGCTCTTTGACCAACTCTTTTCCGCCGTATGTCAGAGAAGTCAGCAGGCCGGACGCCTTGTCGAACTTCGCGCTGAAGTCCGCGCCTTCGATCTGAACGACCCCCGCCCTCTCCTGCAGTTTCAGCGGCGCGCCCTTCGCCAGGTCCACCACTGTTGCCGGCGCGGTAGCTGGCAGCTTGAACTGCGCCCAAGCCACTTCGTGCCCAGCCGGAGCCCAGAGCTGTTCGTCCTTCAGCGCGAATGAGAGGTCGAGCCAGTACTCGGCTCCCGGCTTGGGCTGTATCGTCGGCAGCGCGATCTTGATGACGCCCTGCGCGCCGGGCGCAAGATCCAGCGATGCCAATGTGCCGTGCGCGACGCGCTTGCCGTCGGCTTTGACCGTCCAGTGCCCAACTACGAGATCCTTTGGATTGGTGAAGTCATACCGGTTGGCGATCTTGATCTCGCCTTTGGCCAGATCGCCGGCCTCCATCTGAAGGTACTGGTAAACCTTTTTCAGCGCGGACAATCCCGGATGCGGCGTACGGTCCGGAGAGACCAGCCCGTTGCAGCAGAAGTTCTGGTCGCTCGGAACATCCGAAGGTCCGAAGTCGCCGCCGAAGGCCCAGAAGATCTTGTCGCCCGGCTGGGGCTTCACGAAGCTGCGGCCGCGGGCGGCGCCCTGCGGCTGCGCGAAGCCCTGGTCGACCCAGTCCCAGATCGAGCCGCCCTGCAGGTGCGGGAGCGTGTAGATCTGGCGCCAGTACGACCACAGGTCGCCCGAGCTGTTCCCCATGGCGTGCTCGTATTCGCACATGATGTAAGGGCGGCTCTGCGCTTTCGAGGCGTATTCCGCAAGGCACTTGGGGTTCGGATACATGGGGCACACGATGTCGGTCCAGGCGGCTTCGTCCGCCTCGCACGAGTGGATGAGGCGGCCCGGGTCGCGCTGCTTCATCCACGCCGCGGTGTGCTCAATGTTCTTGCCCTCGCCGTTCTCGTTGCCCACGGACCAGACGATGATCGACGGGTGGTTCTTGTCGCGCTCGACCATGCGGACTGTACGGTCCATGTAAGCCGCCTGCCACTCCGGATCGCGCGTCCGCGACTGGTCGCCGTGGCACTCGATGTTCGCCTCGTCGATGAGGTACAGTCCGTACTGATCGCACAGGTCGTACCACAGCGGCTGGTTGGGATAATGGCAGGTGCGGACCAGATTGATGTTGTGTTGCTTCATCAGGCGGATGTCTTTGAGCATCGACTCGATGGTGATGGCCTGGCCGAGATAAGGGTCGAACTCGTGGCGGTTGACACCTTTGATCAGAACGCGGCGGCCGTTGACCAGCAGGTCGCCGCTCTTCAACTCGACTTTGCGGAAGCCGACGCGGACAGGCACCGATTCCACTGTCTTGCCCTGCTCGTTCTTGAGCGAGAAAAGCAACTGATACAGATTCGGCGTTTCCGCAGACCATTTGCGCGGGTTGCGCACGGAAAAGGTGAAGGCGCAGGCTTGGCCGCTACCCGCCGCTAGCGCGACGGACGTCTGGTCTGCCGAAGTCAGCATCTCCTTGCCGGCGTTGTCCAACAGACGCACGACCGGCGTGACGGTGACGGCGTGTGCTGCCGAGTTGGTGACCCACGCGGTGACCGACAACTGCGCATCCGCATAGTGCGCATCCAGATCTGTTTTGACCTCGATGTCGCGCACATGCTGCAGCGGCGCGGCCCAGAGATAGACGTCGCGATAGATGCCGCTCAGCCGCCAGAAATCCTGCGACTCCAGATACGAGCCGTCGCTCCAACGGAAATTCTCCACGGCGATCAGATTCTTGCCCGGCTTCACAAAGCGGGTCACGTTGAACTCGGCAGGCGTGCGGCTATCCTTGCTGAAGCCGACCTTCTGCCCGTTGATCCACAGATAGAAGAACGAGTTGACGCCGTCGAAGGTGATGAAGATCTGCCGGCCATCCCATTCGGCCGGCACGTCAAAGGTGCGGCGGTAGGCGTTCACCGTGTTATACGGGTTGTCCTGGGGAATGAAAGGCGGCGTGGGCTTTGCGGCCGGATGCCAGGCGACATCCTTGGCAACGTCATAGCCTGCGGGCGGCGGGAGCCAAGGATAATTGATGTTCACGTAGATCGGCACGCCATGCCCTTCGACTTCGGCGTTGGCCGGCACAGGAATGGTCGTCCAGGCGGCGTCATTGAAATCCGCCTTCTGAAAGTCCGGCATGCGCGACAGCGGATTCTGGGAGTAGAAGTATTTCCATGTTCCGTTCAGCGAGCGATACCAGGGTGACTTGGCCCGCTCGGCATCGGACATCTGCCGTATTTTCTGCGCAGTCTTTTCATTAGGGCAGGCCACCAGCGAGGCATGCATCGGCTCGGTGCCCGCGGACAAAAGCTTTTGATTCTGCCAATCACAGGACGCGGCGTCCTGCGCCCCACGCACACGGCAAATCCCGGCCATCATGACCGCGCCATACACCATCCATTTGTTCATTTCACGTTCTCCATAAAAAACGCGCATCCATTCTGGACACACCAAGCCAACTGATTCGACAAGTATAAAGGCTCCGGTGTTCAAGACAAGCGCCAATATTCGCAAGAATCCGCTTGCCGAAAGCATGTCAGAACCTTAAGGTAAAAGAGTCCTATCGTAAAAGTGGAGAAAAAGAAAAGGCCATGAAAATTCCAGCGATCGATAACCTTTGTATCCGCGAAGAAGGTACGGAGATCCGCATTCCGCTCGAACAGAACCGCAACGACAAAGGCTGCCTATTCGCGGGATCGATTTTTTCGGGCGCAATCCTTGCAGCCTATCGCGCGGCGGAGCGGCTTTTCGCCGAGCGCGGACTCGCGGGTGCCCTCGTGGCCAAAACAGCGTCGGTCAACTACATCAGGAGCATCGTGTCGGACGGCGCAGCGGTCGCGACCGTCTGCTGCGAGCCCGTCTGCAAGCCCAACGGCAACCACACGCTGACAGTCCTGTCTCTTATACACATCTCCGAGCCCACGAGACAGGCAGAAATCTC
>CAYSXF010000510.1:0-4303 GCA_964434815.1 uncultured Lentisphaeraceae bacterium | reverse complement strand
GTGCCCCACGGCTTCGCCGCCTCAGTGCTGGTGTCGTCGAATGCGGCGCAACTGGTGGTGGCAGCGCCAGGCACGGTTCTGTTGGTGCGTTAGCCGAGTTGCGATTCGTTTGGTCAGGAACGTTACAACGGGAAATACACATGCGTTTTAGGCAAGCTGTTTTTGGGATGGGTGCTGTCGTTATGACCGGCGCACTGCAGGCGGCCACGCTGTTGGTCGAGACCGAGTCGTTCGCCGAAAAGGGCGGCTGGGTAGTCGATCAGCAGTTCATGGATCAGATGGGTTCGCCTTTTCTGCTGGCGCACGGACTCGGGTCGCCGGTGGCTGACGCGACGACGTCCTTCGCAGTGCCTGATGCTGGAAAATACCGCGTGTGGGCTAGGACGCGTAACTGGGCGGCACAGTGGAGCCAAGCGGATGCGCCAGGTAAGTTCCAGGTGGTCGTGAACGGTGTGCCTTTGGCCACGGTGCTCGGCACGCAGGGCAACGAGTGGGCGTGGCAGGAGGCTGGCAGCGTCGCGCTTGAAAAGGGGGCGGCTAAGCTGGCGCTGCATGACCTCGCAGGGTTCGACGGCCGCTGCGACGCGCTGATCCTGACCACGGACGATGCGTTTAAGCCCGAGAATGACGTCAGCAAACTGGAGACATTCAGACGGCAAATGGGCGCGATCAAGCCGGCACAGCAGGCCAAGAACGTTGACCTCATTATCGCGGGCGGCGGCATTCCGGGCGTGTGCATGGCTATATCGGCGGCGCGGCTCGGGCTCACGGTCGCGCTGCTTCAGGACCGCCCGGTGCTGGGCGGCAACAACAGTTCCGAGGTGCGCGTCCATCTGGCGGGGCGCATCAATCTGGAGCCTTATCCGAAACTGGGCGACGTCGTCAGCGAGATCGGCCCGGCCAAAGGGGGCAACGCGCAGCCCGCCACTTACTACGAGGATGAGCGCAAGATCGAGGCGGTGAAGGCGGAGAAGAATGTCGCGCTCTACCTCAGCACGCGGGCGCTTGGAGTGGATATGAGCGGCTCGAAGATCACGGCAGTGGTCGGTCGCAACATCGAGACCGGACAAGAGACGCGTTTCGTCGCGCCGCTGGTGGCCGACTGCACGGGAGACGGCGTGATCGGCGCGCTGGCAGGCGCGGAGTTCAGGCAGGGGCGCGAGAGCCGCGAGGAGACGGGCGAGAGCACCGCGCCGGAGAAGGCTGACAGCATGACCATGGGGTCGTCCGTGCAGTGGTATTCGCGCGAAGCCAAGGAGCCTGTGGCGTTCCCCGACATCAAATGGGGGCTGTCGTTCAGCGACAAGACCTGCGAGCGCGTCAAAATGGGCGAGTGGACATGGGAGACCGGCATGAAGCTCCACCAGGTGATGGATTTCGAGCGCGTGCGCGACTACGGCATGCTGGTTGTCTTTTCGAACTGGTCATTCCTCAAGAACCATTCCAAAGCCAAGGCTGACTACGCCAAGAGCCGTCTCGATTGGGTGGCCTATGTGGCGGGCAAACGCGAGTCGCGCCGCCTGATCGGCGACCTGGTTCTGAAGGAACAGGATCTCGTCAACAAGGTGATCTACCCGGACGCCACGGCCTGCACGTCGTGGACGATCGACCTGCATTATCCCGATCCCAAGAACACGAAGAATTTTCCCGATGCTGAGTTCAAGTCGATCGCAAAGCACAAGCTTATCTATCCTTACCCCATCCCGTACCGCTGCCTCTACTCCAAGAACATCGACAATCTTTTTATGGCTGGACGCGACATCAGCGTGACCCATGTGGCGCTCGGCACGGTGCGTGTGATGCGCACAGGGGGCATGATGGGTGAGGTGGTCGGCATGGCGTCATCGCTCTGCAAAAAGTACACCTGTACGCCTCGCGATGTGTATGCCGCGCACTTGGACGAACTCAAGGCGCTGATGGCTCAGGGCGTCGGGCACGGCAAGCCGCAGCCGCCGCAGCAGTACAATCTGGGCGGAACGTTGCTGAAGACGGAGAAGAAAGAGTCCGAAGCCGCGAAGCATTGATGGTGTACTGACATATGTCGCAAGGAATGGAGGGCGAGACTCTGTCGAGCCGCAGGGCCAAGGCTTGCGGCTCGCGGGGACGCTCGCCCTCCAGGCGCAGGAAAGTGTGGCGAGAATCTGGGGAGCCGCGTATGAAAGTCGAATCCATTGTTGTGTTTCAGGAAAGCGCGGTGCCCTGCTTCTGCGCCAAAGCTCGGCACATCGCGCGGCTGCGTGCGGCTTATCCAGAAGCCAAGGTGACGTGGTGCCGCACCAAGGCCACTTTTCTGAAGGCGCTGCCTAAAGCGCAGGTGGCCCTGACGTGGGCCTTCCGGCAGGAGTGGTTCGAGCGAGTTCCGCTGCTGCGGCGCATTGCGACGCCTGCGGCCGGACGGGATTTTTTTCTGCTCACACCTCCGCCGCAGGTCAAGGTGCGCTACAGCACGTTCCACGGGCCAGTCATGGCCGAGACGGTGGTCGGGCTGATGCTGGCGTTCAACCGCGGCCTGTTTACGGCGTATGAGCGTCAGCTCAGGGGTGAGCTATGGCCGCGCGAGGCGCTTTTCGATGTGCGGCTGCTATCTGGCACACACGCCGTGATTTTAGGGTTTGGGCATATCGGCGGCATGATCGGGAGCATGCTGAAGCCATTCGGCGTGCGTGTGACCGGCGTTCGGCGCACGGCACCGACGCGCAAGCCCGCGTGGTTCCGCAAAGGTGATTCCATCGTTCCGGTTGCCCGACTGGAGGAGGTGCTGCGCAGAGCCGACCACCTCATTGTGGTGCTGCCGTCGGACACCGGAACAGACAAGCTGCTTGATGCGCGGCGTCTGGCCCTGTTGCCTAAGCATGCGGTCGTGTATAATGTCGGGCGTGGCAACTGCATCGACGAGGCCGCGCTGGCGGCGGCGCTGCAGCGCGGCGCACTGCGCGGCGCATGCGTGGATGTGTTTGAACAAGAGCCGCTGACCGCGGATTCGCCGCTCGCACGGAATCTGCCGGGATTGGTACGGCTGCCGCACGCATCGGCGTTCACCGAGACGTACATCGACCGGTTTCTGGATGAGGTGATCGCGTGGCTGGACAAATGAAACGAAGGAAAGAACGCTGAACTCCGAACGTTTAACTCTGAATGCTGAAGTATGAGAAAATGCATTGTACTTCAGAGTTGAGCGTTGAGCGTTGGACGTTGAGAGTTTTAAAATGGCAAGGGAAAGAACGCTGAAATCTTAACGTTTAACTCTGAACGCTGAAGTAAAGGAGGAAAGTCATGGCAGAAAGAACATACGATCTGGAAGAGCGATTGCTAGAATATGCAGCGAGGATCATACGGCTGATTGAAAAGCTGCCGAACACTCGCGCGGGTAACCATATCGCGGGCCAGTTGCTCCGCTCTGGCACATCCGCATTGCCTAACCATGGAGAAGCCGAGGGCGCTGAGTCGCGTAATGATTTCATTCACAAGTTGGGTGTCTGCCACAAGGAACTGCGGGAATCGAGACGCTGGTTGTTGCTTATTCAGCGTGTTCCTCTTTTAACCGAAACTGAGCCGGTTGCGGAAACCCTGCGCGAAACCGAAGAACTCGTCCGCATTTTCGCCTCAAGTATACGCACGGCCCGTGCGAACGTCTGCAAAGAGGATTCCGAACAGTATGGTGTTGGGCGTGAGGAAGAAAGAAAAGACGATGGAGATGCGGAAAAGAACGCTCAACGCTGAACGTTTAACTCCGAACGCTGAAGTTTAAGAAACTGCGTTTTACTTCAGAGTTGAGCGTTGGACGTTCAGAGTTGAGCGTTAAAAGGAACTTTAGAGTTAAGAGTTTTTATGATCAAGACCTACATCGTGCGTTCCGTGGAAGAGACGTGGCAGGTGGCCGCGGAAGTCGCTGCGCTGCTGAAGCCCGGCATCGTGATCGCCCTGCATGGGGATCTCGGCGCGGGCAAGACGACCTTTGTGCAGGGGCTGGGCTTCGCGCTGGGACTGCACCGTCCGGTGACGAGCCCGACCTTCACGATTACCACCGAATACCAGACGCCTGCCTTCAAGCTGGTCCACATGGATCTCTACCGTCTGACCGGACCGGACGATCTGCTGACCATCGGCTATCCCGAGTACCTCGAGACCGGCGCCGTGGTGGCTGTCGAGTGGCCGGAACGCGCAGGCGATCTGATTCCGCCTGACGCGCTGCATGTGACGTTCTCGCTGACCGACGATCCGGACACGCGGGTGATCGAGGTGCGTTGCTAGAGCATTTTAATTAAATGTGTAGTCGTTCCGGGTAGGGACGCCTCCCCGAGGC
>CAYSXF010000509.1:0-4304 GCA_964434815.1 uncultured Lentisphaeraceae bacterium | reverse complement strand
GCGCTGTCCACCACCATGCGCAGCGGAAGGCCCCCGCCCAAGGCCGTGATGACCCGCGCCTGGTCGGCCTTAGACCGGCCCGGGTCGTCGAACTCCGCCACAATCCACCGGCGCGCGGCCACGTTCGCCTGGCAGCGGGCCGATTCTTTTCCTGTCAGCGTCAGGCCCCTGGCCGCCCTCATGGGGTTGACGCACAAAAATTGCGCCGTGCCGGCGCGGGGCGCCCAGCGCTCAAGCGGCTGGATCACGGCCGCCTCGCAGCGCCAGCCCGCGCAGACCAGTTCGCCGGGCAGGAAGGCCATCTCAAGCGCCTCCCGCGCGGTGACTCCCGTGTCGCACGCCGGGTCGAACGCGGGCTCCGTCTTCGCAACCACCATGCCGATTGTGCCGTCGTTCTTTTCGGGCCAGTCCGCCATCGGGCCGCGTCTCACACAGCCCCCGCCGGGGCTGTCATACGCCAGTGAGACGGCGGCCTCTATCTCGCGGTCAGGGATGGGCCGGTGAGCCACGAACCGGTCGCAGCAGTCGCGCAGAAACCAAAAAGCCTTCTCGCGCGTCAGGCAGCGGCACAGCCCCGAAGCGACCCGCGCCATCCACCGGTGCGTCCCGCCCGCCGGGGGCGGGCCGGCGAGCAGCGCGTCGATAGTTGAGGAGAATGGGAGCAGCGCAGCCATGATGAATGGTTCCTTAGAAACCCGCGCGGTCAAAGATCACGCAAACAGGCGCGGGGACGCCGGACGAGGCCAGCACCATCGCCGCCTCTTTGGGCAAAAGCTCGCCCTCGCACACCTCGCGCACAACCACGCCTGAAACGGGCGCCTCCGCCGCCGCCGGCAGCTTCGAAAGCGGCCCGGCCGCACCCTGTGTATACGAACTGACTGACGCCATACAACCTCCAATGTCTACCGCACTTTTCCCAATGACTCTTCCCACAGACCAATGACTCTTTTCCCACTGACTAATGACCACTGACTAATGACCAATGACTCTTCCCACTGACCAATGACTTCCCCTCACTTCCCATACCTGCCCGTCAGTTTGGCGCTCGCGCGCAAAGGCAGGCCGGGAGCCCACGCCAGGGGCTTCTCCATGACCGCAACGATCTTTTTCAGATCTTCCCCGGCCGTCTCTTCGCGCAGCTCGAAAACCAATTCGTCATGCACCGAGAGGACGGGCGAAAAACCCTCGCTGACGCAACGGAGCCACGCGGACGCCAACACGTCGCGGGCCGTGCCCTGCGTCCAGTTCTCCGCGATGATTCCGCCGTGAAGGGGCACGCGCTCGCCCGCGACGACCGCCTCAAGCCCGCGCCCGCGCTGGCAGCGCCGGATATCGCGGTAGTACAGATACCGCCCGCAGCGCGGATCAGCGGCGGTGCAGGGGAATGCCAGCCGGTATTCGTGCGGCTCAGCCCTGAGCGCCTTCGCCGCTTCGGTCTCCAACCGGTTCCAGAGGCGGACGATCTTGGGGTTCGAGTCCCGGTACTCCTCCACGATCCGGCAGGCGTCGTTAATGTTGATTCTGAGCCCGGCCATGGCGCGCGCGACGCGCACAAACGTCGCCGCGCCGCACCGGAAACCCAAACCCAGCACGCGCGCCTTGGCGAGCTGCCTCAGCCCGCTTCCCGTCCGCTCGCAGAAATCCTTGAGGCTTTCTTCCCTCTCCCCTTGAGCGTTGAGAGCTGAGCGTTCAGCGTTGAGAGTTTCTCCGCTGAACTCCGTCCTCTGTCCTCCGGTCTCCGGCCTCCACCCCATCGTCGCCCGCGCGTGCAGCTCGTACATGTCCCACTCCGGATGCCGCCCCAGCAGCTCCAGCGCCGCCGTGTCCCCCGCTAGGAACAGCAGCACCCGCGCCTCGATCTGCGAATAGTCGGCCACCCCAAGCACATAGCCGGGGGGCGCGACCACGCACTTGCGCAGCCCGACGCCCTCGGCCTCTCTGCGGTTCAGGTTCTGCACGTTGAGCCCGCCGCCGCCCGACCAGCGGCCCGGCGTGGCCCCGAAATACTTCAGCTCGTAAGCCATGCGGCCGGAGTCCGGCTGACGCCGGAGCCGCATCCCTTCGAGAACGCCGGCCAAACGCCCGCAGCGGCGAATCTGGCCCACGTCTGCGGCCCACTGGCCCGCGGGCGTGCCCGCGTGATCCTCAGCCCACGCCTGGAAGTCTTCGTCGCCGGCGGCGGTGCTGTCGGGGGGAGTGACGCCGGTCGCGCGGACCGCGGCGGCGAATTTCTTCGGGGAGAGAGCGGGCTTCCAGGGGAGGGCGGCTTTAAGCGAGTCGGCGCGGGCGCCGATCTCTAACCGTTTCGCATCGACAGTGCCCCAGTCGAGGGAAAGACCGCGCCGTCCCATCGCGCAGGTCATTTCAAACAGACGCCGCTCGTGCGCGGGCCACAGGGGGCCGACAGCGCACCAAAGGGCGAGGCTGACGACCGCGTCATTCGCGACATACCGCGCCTCTTCTTCGAGAATGTCCGTTTCGAAGAGCGTCGCCTGGGCCGCATCCCCGCGAACGCCGGTGCTGTTTTTCCGCACGCCCTTGTCAGCGGCCACGCCGAGGACGGCGAGGGCGGCCCCGGCGAGATCCCGCGGGTATTGAAGGAAGGCGCAGGCGGCGGCCGAGCAGTGCCAAGCGCGCGGGGCCGCCGCCGGGCAGACACCCAATTCCTGCAGCCGCCCGTAAACCGACCGGTCGAACTCCCGGTTGTGGCTGACCCAGTCAATGCCGTCAATGCGGTCCCACGGGAAATCAGCGGGCCTGCATGAGCAGGCGGTGACGCCGTCCGTGACGGAAACGGCCCACGCGTTGAACCGCGGATCATGGACGTATGCGAAGTTGCCGAGGTCTTTGACCGAGTAGTCCTTCGAGTAATAAGTCTCGAAGTCGACGCCTGCCAAATCACCCCGGGGCCGGAAATCCGCTGGCGAAACCATCTTTACGTCCGGAACCATTTCGCACCCCGCACAACGCGCCGGAGGAACCGGCGGATAATGAGACTGCCTCCGAGACGGACGGCCAGACGGCCCGAATAAAGGGCCACGCCAAGACCGGTAAAGAAAAGGACAAAACCGGGATCGCGCACGGCAGCCACCCCCTATCCGTTAGAAACCACATAAGGGCCGTGGTCGGGAGCATCGTTCTCGATCCAATCCTCGATATCGACGACCGAGAAAAGAACGGTCGGGCGCGAGCCGGAGCCGACCGTCTTAGCGCGCACAGAATGCGCGTTGACCAGCTTCAGCAACTGGACTTCCGGAATCCCGGTGAGATCCATCGCGCGGGCGCGCGATGCCCAACGGGGGCGTTCTAATACCGTAGCCATGTCTTTTTTTCTCCTCAGTGCGGGCGAACCTTCGTGTCCGCCCTCCAGTACCCTCTCCAACTCCTAAATCCTAACTCCTAACGCCTCCCTCGGCACTCAGCCGCGCGGGTCGTACCCCTTCTGGTACCGCCAGACCGCGGCGCACGCCTTGAAGGCTTCGAAGTGCGCGGGAAGCCCCTCGCTCTTACAGACCTCCATCCGGCCGGGCTCGGTCGAGGAGATGAGGATGTTCGCGGCCAGGACGCGCCCGAGCTCCGCCTCGCCCCAATACGTCGCCGCATACGCCGCGAGCTGAATCGAATGCTCCCCGTAGGTCTTCACGGCCTCGCCCGGCTTGGTCTTCTTGGTCTTGTAGTCGAGGATGCCGATGCCGTTGGAGCCCCAGCGGAACAGCACGTCCGCCGTGCCCGCGAATCCGTGCGCCAAGTTGACCAGCACCTTTTCGCGCCCGATGACCGTGATGCCCGTCTTCCGCTTCCACGCGATGACAGGCGCGACGTAAGCCGCGAGCGAGGAGTCCCAGGGCAGGTCCGCGAACGCGCTCTCCAGCGCAGCGTGGATCTTCGACCCGAGGTCGGCCGCGTCGTCGACCTGCCGGAAGGCCGCGTCGCAGACGCGGTCGCACCAATAGCCCTCGCTCTCCTCCGGGCTCTTCGGCGTGCGGAGCGCGGCCAGCGCCACCTGGTCGCACTTCCATTTGCCGAGCGCGGGCTTGTCGAGGACCGAGAGGATGCCGGTGACCGACGGCAGGAGACCGAGCCGCCGCGCGTCCTTCACCGTCGCCGCGCGGTCGCCCGTGCCGTCGGCAGTCGGCACCCGGTGCGCCGGCGCGCCGTCCCGCGTGTACCAGTGCGAACTCTTGAACGCCTGCCTTGTCAGAACAGCCATGCCAGTTTCTCATTCCCGCCGTGCCGGCCCCATTGCCGGTCACGGCGCTTCACGCATTCAGCTCCTGATTCCTAGCTGCTGACTCCTCCGTCCC
>CAYSXF010000508.1:0-4306 GCA_964434815.1 uncultured Lentisphaeraceae bacterium | reverse complement strand
ACACCTCTCTATTCGTCGGCAGCGTCAGATGTGTATAAGAGACAGGTCGTCTACTCCACGGGGCGCACCACGGACGGTGGCCAGTTGGCGCTCGGCGGCGGCGTCACAGTGGCTGAGCCCGTCACTCTCCTTGGCCCCGGCGACGCGGCTTCGGGCGGCTACACACGGGCCATCGATGCCTGGAGCGTCGGCACCAACACGCTTTCCGGCACAGTCACGCTCACGGGGGCGTCCTCGTACAGGATCGGCGCCAATGTGCCAGGCGCCGTGCTGAGCCTAGGGCTGATCCAGCGGAGCACGGCCAGCGGCAACACCTTGGTTTTCGACCCGACCGCCGGGTCGACCGTCACCGTCTACACGGCGATCCACAATAGCGCCAGCGGTCTGACCTGTCATAACGGAGGGACGGTCGTGCTCAACGCTTCAAGCAACGACATTGGCGACACCGCCATCCAGAACTCGACCACTCTGAAAATCACGGCCACCGACGCGCTGGCCACAAACAGGAACCTGACGCTCGGCCAGCCCAGCGCACCCAACACGGCATCGGGTTCAGGCAATGATGTCGGCACCTTCTATCTGGAGGGCGCCAGTCAGTCGGTCAACGCCCTTTACGGCTGCACGAACGGTGTCGGCTCTGCCTCTGCCACCGATAAGCGCAGGATCACCAGCACCTCCGGCGCTGCGATGACGCTCACCGTGGGCAACGGCAACGGTATCGCCACTTTCGATGGCGTGATCGAGAACGGCAGCGGCGGCGGCACGCTCGCTCTGACCAAGATCGGATCAGGTTCCCAGACCCTCGTCGGCACCCGTCCGAACACCTACACCGGCCTCACCACGGTGAATGGCGGCACGCTCACCCTGGCCAAGACCGCGGGCACGAACGCCGTCTCCGGCAATATCTTGATCGGCGCGGGCACGCTGGCCAACGGGCTGAGCCATCAGATCGCCGACACCGCCAACGTGACGCTCACAACGGCCTCCTCCCAGTGGAACCTGGGCGGGTTTTACGAAACCGTCGCCAACGTGGACGTGCAGAACGCGGGCGGCACGTCGCTGGGCCTCTGGACCGGCACGTCCGGCAGGCTGACGGTCACCGGCACGCTTTCCCATGCGCTCGGAACGGTCACGCTCAACAGCGGCGGGACGGGAAGCACCATCGACGCCAACGCCCTCGTGAACACGGGCGGAAACTGGGTTTTCGGCACAACTGTCGCCAGCACGCAAATCCTCAACATCGCCTCCGGCGGTCTGACCATCGGCGGAGGCTCGACGATCCAAGTGGACGCGCCCGCCATATGCCCGAATTACATCAGTCTGAGTGGCGACGTTACCAGCCAGACCAACGCCAACGCGAACAGCATTAGCGGCGCGGGCCAACTCCGCCTTAACGGCACCCGCACGTTCAACGTGGCTGACGGGGCTGCCGCCAGCGACCTGACGATCTCGGCCATCATGGCTGACGGCACGGGAACCGGCGCGCTCACCAAAACCGGCCTTGGGACGCTCACGATCTCCGGCACGAACGCGTATTCGGGCGCGACAACGGTCAGTGCTGGCACGCTGGCGCTGAGCGGCGCGCTGAACGGCTCCAGCGTGAGTGTCGCTTCGGGCGCAACCTTCACGGAAAGCGCGGGCGGCGTCATCGCCGGCTCCGGGGTCGGCTTCGCGAATTCCGGCACGGCGACCCTCTCCGGCACGAATAGCTACACGGGCACGACGGCAGTCAACGCCGGCGTGCTGTCCATCACCGCCACGAACGCTCTGCCTGGCTGGGACACCAACGGCCGCTACACGGTCGCCAGCGGCGCGGCGCTGGTGATCGGAAACGCGGTGAGCAACTCCGCCATCCCGACGCTCCTCGGCACGGGCAACTTCGCGGCCGGAGCGAGCATCGGTTTCGACACCTCGTCTGGCGACCGCACGTACGCTCCCAATCTGGCGGACGCGGGCGCCGGCGCGCTGGGCGTTGCCAAGGTAGGCGCGAACACGCTGACGCTCACGGGCACGAACACCTATACGGGTGCGCTGACTGTCTTTGCCGGCAACGTGTCCATTCCCTACACGAACGCGCTACCCGGCTGGGACACCAATGGACGTTATCTGGTCTACAGCAACGCGACGCTGGTGGTCGGAACCGCAGTGAGCAATTCCAGCATTGCCACCATGATCGCCACGACCAACTTCGCGGCCGGCGCGAGCATCGGCTTCGACACCACGCTTGGCAATCGGACCTTCGGCAATATTATCAGCAACACGCAGAATGGAGCATTGGGCGTAGTCAAGGTTGGCACCAACACGCTGACGCTCACCGGCAACAACGGCTACGATGGCGTCACGACGGTGAGTCTGGGCATCCTCGCGATCAACAACGCCAGCGCCCTCGGCACGACGAACGGCGGAACCTACATCTACAGTACCGGCGGCACGCTCACAGGTGGCAAATTGGAAGTCAGCGGCGGGCTCACTCTCGCGGAGCCCATTGTCCTCTTTGGGCCGGGAGAGGCCTCGCCCTACGTGGACGCGCTTGTAGCGACGGGCGGTTCGAACACGCTCGCCGGAACAGTCACGCTCACGGGCACGGCACCCTATCGCATCGGCGCCTCATCCGGTGCGGTTTTGAACATCGGTCTCATCCAGCGGAACGGCGCCACCGGCAGCAACTTGGTTCTGGATCCCAGCGGGATGCTCAATGTCAACATGCCCATTGTTAACAAGGCGGGCGATCTCTTGAGCCACTCCGGTGGCACGGTAACGCTCAATGCGACTGGAAACGATCTGGGCAATGTCTACGTGCAGTACACATCGACGCTGAAACTCGGTGCAACGGACGCGTTGAATACGAACAAGGTTCTGAACCTTGGCGGAGTCAGTACGGATCCCAACGGTGAGCGGGGGTCCGTCAATCTCGCCGGCTTCAGTCAGACAGTCAACTCGCTCAATGGCAACGGCACGAATGCCGGTTCCTTTGCGACAACCCGCATGATCACCAATTCCGCGGCGGCGCTCAGCACGCTGACGGTCGGCAACGTCAACGGGAGCGGCTCGTTTAACGGTTTCATCGCAGGCAACATCGCTCTGACCAAAGTCGGCACCGGCACACAGTTGCTCTTCGGCACCGGCACTAATACGTATAGCGGCGACACCACGGTTTATGCCGGCACTCTGGCAATCTCGAACACGCTGGCGCTGCAGAAGAGCACGCTCAACCTGGTGGGTGGCGCGCTGAGCTTTGGCGCAGGCCTCAACGCGTTCACGTTCGGCGGTTTGGCAGGCTCTCAGAATCTGGGTTTAACCAACGCGTTCGGCACGGCGATCGCCTTGACCGTCGGAAACAACAACAGCGACTCGACCTACAGCGGATCGATGTCGGGCGCCGGCAGCCTGGTCAAGATCGGAACCGGCAAGCTGACGCTTGCTGGCGTCAATACCTACACTGGCTCGACTACCATCACGAACGGCACGCTGGCCTTGGGCCGTGCGAACGCGCTAGGCTCTGGCACGCAGATCATTCTCGCCGGCGGCACGCTCGACCCCGGCGCCTACACGAATTCGCTGAGCGCGCTGAACATCACCTCCGCGGGCGGGACGATCGCCCTGGGCGACGGTTCGTGCGCCCTGTCCTTCGCCAACAGCAGCGGGCAAACATGGAGCGGAACGTTGAACATCACGGGAACATGGGGGCCGACCTCGCTCCGGTTCGGCACGGACGCGACCGGGCTCACCCAAGCCCAGCTCAGCAACTTCAAGGTGGGCGGGCATAAGGTCTGGGTGCAGCAGGACTCTCAGGGGTATCTGCGAAAGCTGACCGGAACTCTGCTCCGCCTGCTGTAAACGACCTGTTTGCGGTGTGCGAAACACGGCGGTTTCAGTCATCCAGCATCCGGGGCCGGGCCAAACCGGCCCCGGATTTCTTTGCCGGTTTGAAGGAAAGGGTTTAGGCTATGGAGGAGTTCATGAGAACGGTCTTTTGTGTGGTCGCGTTCGCAGCGGTTAGCTCATTGGCTGCGGACATCTACGTCGCTCCCAACGGCAGTGACGCCAATCCGGGCACAGAAGCGGCACCGCTGGCCACGCTTCAGGCGGCGGTGAATAAACTTCAGCCGGGCGACATTTGCCTGATACGCGGTGGCACCTACCGCGAGTCGGTGACGTTCCCGCGCAGCGGCACGGCTAGGAAGCCCATCACGCTCAAGCCCTACGGGAGTGAGAAGGTGACGGTGAGCGGCTGCGACCTTGTGGCGGGTTGGACGCTGTCTCTTATACACATCTGACGCTGCCGACGATAGAGAGGTGTAGATCT
>CAYSXF010000507.1:0-4312 GCA_964434815.1 uncultured Lentisphaeraceae bacterium | reverse complement strand
ACTGGAGTTCAGACGTGTGCTCTTCCGATCTGCCCGGCGGCTACAACCGTGACCTGCAGGAAACCAAGGCGCTGTATCTGGATGGCCTGCGCACCACGCGCGCCTCGCTGCGCATTCTGCGGCTGCTGGTGACGTCGCTGGCGGTGCGACCCGAGCGACTGCGTGCCGGCTTCACACCCGGCGTGTTTGCGACGGACCGCAACGCCGAGGCTCTGGCCGATCCTGACTACGCGGAGCAGGTTCGGCTGCGTATCCCCGCGAGAGATTTCGCGGAGCCGCAAGACGCCGCGGGCGCGGCGCTGCTGCTCTGCTCGGACGCCGGGCGCTACATCACCGGCACAACGATCCGCGTGGACGGAGGCATGGGTGTCGCGTGACTTGAAACTGAACAGGCGGTTGGAGGGCGAGCGTCCTCGCGAGCCGCAAAAGGAGAGACATGAAAGAAGAAGGCCTGCTTCAAAAAGAAGCCAAGATGATGAAACTCGAGAAGCTCATCGCCCAGCGCGAGGCTGTCTCAACGAAAGAGTTCCCCGTTCCGGTGAAGGAGCTGCTGTCGCGGTACGAGCAGCTCTATACGGGCGCGATCAGCGACGTGCTGCGCGAGTTCTGCCTGCTGGACCAGTCGCTGCCCGGCCACCTGCGGCCGCTGCGCGACAGCGACGTCGTGGCGGGTGTCGCCTTCACGGTCAAGAGCGCGCCGAACGTCAAGATCACCGGCGAGATGACCTTCCGCACGCAGATGCTCGACGATCTGGGCGAGGATCACTTCGTGGTGTGGGACACGTCGAACGACGAGAAGGCCACGCTCTGGGGCGGCGTGATGACCGCGACCGCGTACGGCATGGGCGTGCGAGCGGCGTGCATCGACGGCGGCATCCGCGACACCAAGCAGATTCTGGAGAAGCCTTTCCCGGTCTACTACAAATACCGCAGCCCGAACGGCTCGCTCGGCCGCTGCCTCATCACGCACTACCAGATACCGATCAAGCTCGGCGACGCGGTGATCCGTCCCGGCGACGTGATCTTCGCGGACTGCGACGGCGTGGTCTGCATCCCGCGCGACATCGCCTACGACGTGCTGGTGCGGGCCGAGGAGATCCGCGAGAACGAAAAGAAAATCTTCGGCTGGGTGGCGAAGGGCGAGACCATCCATGAGATCGCAGATAAGGGCGGTTATTTCTGACACCCTTACCGCACCAGGAGCACGGTGCCGAAATCGTAGCTCAGGTAGACCTGGCGGGCGGACGTGTCGTATTTGACATGCCACCTCTCCGGCAGCGGGGCCGAAGCGAACGGTCCGGTCAACGTTCCTGCATACGTGGCGATCACATACTTCTGGTGCTTGTTCAACGTTCCCGCGTCCGCCACGTTCAGAGCCAGGCCCGAAAGGTTCAGATTCCCCTGAACGCTCAGGCAGTCGCTGAGGCCGTTCGTCGCGAAATCTGCGAGGAAGACGCCGCCCAGCGCTGCGGGCGTTGTCGCTAGGGTCAGCGTTCCGATCGCGTTGGTGCCGCCGGGCGCGACGCCCGCCGTCACCGCCAACAGGCTGTTGTTGGTCACCACGCCGCTGCCGCCCAGGCCCGCGAGTGTCTGGTTCTTACTGTTGACGTCGAAGACCGCGTTGGAGGCCACGAGAACGGAGACGTTGGTCGAGAGCGTGTTCGCCACGCCCAGCTTGAGCGTGCCGGCCTCGATGGAGGTCACGCCAGTGTAAGTGTTGGTGGTCGACAGCGTCAATGTGCCCGTGCCGCGCTTGGTCAGGCCGCCATCGGGCGTGGCACCCAATGCCGGATCGTGGCCCATCACTTGGGGAATCACGACGGCGTAGCTCCGGCTGTCGATGATGGCTCCGCCGCTCTTGACGCTGACCGCGGTCAGGTATGAAACCGAGCCGCTGCCATAACCGCCGAGGATATTTGGCGTACCCGCGGTGTTCTTGGCCCGCAGCGTTCCGCCGTTGAAGTTCAGGATCGACGCCGACCGGGGGATGGCGTTGGTGTCGCGCGTGGCGATGTAGTTGCAGTCCACGACGCCGCCGTCGAGGTTGCAGATGGTGGTGAAGCCATCGAGTTCGCCCAGTTTGAGGGCATACAGATCCAGAAGGGCATTTCCCGAGATCGTCATCACCGCGTTGTTCCTGCGGCCGACCATCAGTTCCATCCCGATCAGGGTTCCGCCGCTGAGAATCCCGATCGAGGTCAAGTTCGTGGTCGCACCGCCGACGAATTGCTGGGATATGCAAGAGTAAATCGGGAGCGTGTTCGTGCCGCCGGTCTGCTCGTAGGTTGCGCCCCCCAGGACGTTGAAGACCGTGCTGTCTGCCGTCGAGGCTGGCGCCACAGACCACACGCCGCTTTGAATCGAGACCTTGCCGCCCAGCATGTTCAAGCCGCCTAGCTGGGTACTGCCCGTGCCGCCCGTCAATATCAGGGTGCCGGGGCCGGTTTTGCTGAGCGAACTGTTCGTCGCCGCATTTCCTTTGACCACGCCGGCCACGGTCAACGTGAAGTTGGTGGGCACGTCAAAGGCGGCGGTGTAGGTGCCTGCATTCGTGAGGCTGACAGTGCGTGCGGCGTTCAAGGTGAGATTGGAGGCTGCGGTCTGGAGCGTCGCGTTACCCGTGAAATTCAACGCGCCGGTTGCGGAGCCCAAGGCGGAATCGGCGCTAATGTTCAGAATGCCGCCATTGAGTGTCGTACTGCCGTTGTACGCGTTCGTCCCCGTGAAAATCAAGGTTCCGGCGCTGGTTTTGGAGAGCGTATTGGAGCTGGCGCTGCCGCCGCTGACCAGTCCGGGCACGGTCAGCGTCGAACCGGAAGGGATATCGAAGGTGAGGGTTCGGTCCGAACTGACGACGAAAGTCCGGCTGGGGGCGAGGGCGATAGACGTGCCGGAGGCTGTTTGGAAAATCATGCTGAAGACGGCCCTCACCCCGTTGTTGGTGTGGCCCATGGCTGCGTCCGAATTGATATTGAAGGTGGGGACAGACTGTAGGTAACTCGAATACAGATGGTTGGTGAAGGTGTTTATACCCTGCAGGATGACGGTTCCGCTGGCCATCCTCAGCCCGTTCAGGTTGCCGCCGCTGAGCGTCCCGCTAATCGTCAGGGGTTTCTGGCACCAGAAATCCTGACCGCCGTTTCCCTGGTTCAGCAGGACATTGCCGCTCAGCGTCAAATTGCCGGCCGCCTTCCCCGCGACCGCATAGGAAGCCGGAATGAACCGGTGGGTCCGGATCTCCACATTGTTGGTGACCGTCAGGTTTCCCGCCGACTGCACCCACGCCTGCGCCGCATCCTGTGCCGCGCCAACAATCACCTTTCCGGAACTGAAGGCGTTCGCGTTACCGATTGAGAAGGAGATGTCTCCGCCTGAGGATGAGATCACCGTATCGCCTGTATAGGTGTTCGTGCCGTTGAGCTGCACATAGTTGTTCCCGGCCGAGGTCAAACCGAACGGGCCGCTGATCACGCCGTTGACAACGAGCACGCCTTTGCCACCAACCGCGTTTCCGCCCGCAAGGGCAGAGGAGAACGTCACATTCGTGCCCAGCGTAATCGGAAAGTTGATGGTCTGATCGTTTGTCACGCTTCCTCCTGCCAAGAGTGTGACATTGCCGCCCAGCGTGATCGCATTGCCCACATTCGTGAAGGCTCCCGCGCCAACAGCGTAGGTGATGCCGGTGACCGTCATTCCGACCAGATCGTTGGAAGGCGTCCAGCGGGTGGTGCCGCCGAAGGTCAGCGCCGCAGGGAAAGTAGGCACTTGGTCGTTGTCCCAGTTGGCTGCTGAGCTCCAATTATCATCGGTGCCGCCGCCGTCCCAGGTGTTGGCCGCCTGGGCCGCCTGTACCAGGATGAGGGGAAGCAGCAAAACCATCGCACGTGCCTCACCTTTATTCATTGCCCGCTTCAGCGCCTGAGTACAGTTTTTCATGGGTCAAAATCCTTGTGAACAGAAAAAAGTTCCGATTAGTTATTCACTGATATTTTGCTGGCGGAATTGAATCGTGTCAATCCCAATTTACTCCGTTTTCCGCACGCCATGGATAGACAAAGAAGCCTGTCTGGCGTATTTTGTTTGCAGGCAAAAAGGGGGCGCAGAATGAGTGCGATGATTAGACTTCTCGCCGCAGCCATGGCGATGGCGCGTGTGGCGCTTGCTGCCGACGCTGATGGGCAGGGTGTTACGGGCGCTCAAGCTGACAAGATGCCGCCGGCTGGTTTTCGCCGGCTGGTTTTCACGAAAGACTATTTTCCCGGTACGAACGACTGCAACGGCAATTGGAGCGGCGGCACCGAGACCATGGAAC
>CAYSXF010000506.1:0-4316 GCA_964434815.1 uncultured Lentisphaeraceae bacterium | reverse complement strand
TACACCTCTCTATTCGTCGGCAGCGTCAGATGTGTATAAGAGACAGGTTTCGAAACGTCCATGTCGAATTTTAAGCGGGAGTCCAGCCAAAGGCCCGTCAGGAAAACAACGGCCGCCACGGCAATGACCTTCCAGGCGCCGGACCGCGACTGTTCAAACGCTGTGAGCGCTGGCGCAACGACACCCTGCTTCTGCGCGGCACCACCCGTCTTTTTGACAAAGACAGGAAGGAACCAGAACGCGTACGCCAGCGAGATGAGAATGGCGAGCGCCGCAAAGAGCCCCAACTGGCGGTACGCCGGCATCGCCGAGAAACAGAAGGCCACAAACACGCAGAGGATCGTCAGCGCGCTCAGCGTCACCGGCAGCCGGATCAGCTTGAGGTTCCGCTCAGCCTGTTCGCCCCGCGACGTGACGTAGGTGTAGATCCCGTAATCGATGGCGATGCCTGCGATGACGGAGCCGAACCCCACGACAATATAGGAGAAGCTGCTGAAGGCGCTGGCCGCCAAGGCCAAGGCTGGGGGGCTGGCGATAAACGGGATCAGCACGATGAGCCCCGCGCGCCAGTCGCGGTACACGCCGAAGAACAGCACGATCAGAACCACGGTGATCGCGATCGACGTGATCGTGATGTCGCGGCGTATCACAGCCTCGTTTCCCGCCGTGTGCAAATGCCCGCACACGAGCCGCGCCTCAACGCCGGGCGGCAGTTCGGCGGCGCGCGACGCGAGGTGCTTCAGCAACCGCCGAACCCCGGCTGAGTCCGTCATGAGGACAGACGTCTGCAGCACCATCAGCAGATGACGGTGCTCCTGATCCATCAAGTGCTGCTGCACGGGCACGGCGTGAAATCCGAACGACGCGATGGCCGCCATGATTTTCCTGACCGTGCGCCCATTCCAATCCAGCGGGTCGGCCCGCGCAGCCGAGGCCGCGAACATGCCTTCCGGCTGCTGCACCTTGCGCCGCAGCGCCTCCAAGGAACCGCGGATGCCGGCCGACGACGTGTCCGCCGCAAGCCGCTCGAAGTCCGCCGCCTCCGTATAGTCCGGCAACTGGCGCGCCAGACGCACAAAATCCTGCGCGACCTCGTCCGTGCGGAAGCTGGTGTTCATCGGCGTCGCGAGCGCGGAATCAAGCCCTGCCGCATAACGGTCGGCTGCCGCGACGAGCGCGTCGGGATCGGCGGACTTGTCGCGCATCGCGAAGGTGATCAGCACTTTGTCCGCAACCTGAATCTCGCGCAGGAACGAGAAGATGTCGCGAAGCTCCGAACGGTCCGGCAGCATCACATCGATCCGCCCGTCAAACTTCAGGAACGGCAGGCACGCGCACGAAAGAACCGTGATCAGCACCACAGCCAAAGCAACGAACGAACGGCTCTGCAACTTCTTTTGGAGGCTTGCTTTGAACGACGGCGTCACTCGATCTCCCAGTCTTTCGTCGCGAACGGCAAATTGATATCGGTCTCTTCAAATTTCAGGACCGTCACGTCGCCGCCCGCCTCATCGATCTGAATCGAGGTGATGTACCGCCTGTCCTCACGAAAGCTCACGGTCACCCCTTTCAGCATCTTCGCGGGCGGAGTCCCTTGCTTTGGCGTAAAGACGAAGACGGGAGGCGTGTCCGCGCGCTGAACGATATCGTAGTCTTTGGAGAGCAGGCTGTAATGCCCGCCGAACCACGCCCTCAGTTGCTCGGTCACGGCCGCAAAGACCGGATTGTTCGCCAGCGGAATCTTCTGCGTTTTGCCTGTCTCGCCGTCCCATTGTTTCGCCTGCTTGCCATTGATCAGCAGCACATATTTGATCGGGCTCTCGACCCGCCACAGGAGTTTGTCCGGAACCTCCACCTGGATCACGCCGCGCGTGATGAGCGGATTCTTGAACAGCGCGAGGCGCTTCTCCTGCACGAACCGGGTCTTGACCGTTTTCACGCCCGACAGCGACGTTTCCAGCCGGCCCAGCACCGCATTCGTCTGCCCGTCCCCCGCAGCAGCAAGGGCGTCCGAGACAAGCGCTGCACAGAGCACCGCACCCGACACCGCGCACCCGCGCAACAGACGTGCGCCCCGGCCCCGCTTCATTCCTCGTACCATGTTTTCAACTCCGCTTTTGAGACCAGTGTTCCCTTGCGCCGGATTTCCGCACGCACAACGCCGAAGGTGCCCAGCCGGGCCTCCTTGTGCAGCGAGACCGTCAGCGCGTCGCCCACGCGAACCGTTTCGTAAACTTCAAGATCGCGCGCTCCGACCAGCATGCCGCGCTGCGCGACGCCGTCGTGGCGCACCTGGCTCCGGTAGCCGTGCAACGCAGCCGCCGCCTGCGCCATCACTTCGAGGTGCGCAGCTTCCGTCAGGCGGCCTTCGCGGCAGTGCGGATTCGTCTCCGCGATGGAAGCCGTCACCGTCGCCCCGCGCTCCTCGACAGCGGTCAGCGCGTCGACCATCCGCGCCGGAGGCTGATGCGGCACCAGCCGCGCGGCGGCGAGCGGCAGCGCGCTGCAATCGGTTTCGCCCTGATTGCGCCAGCACAGCGGATCTGAACCCAGATAGTTCCCAGTCAACTGAAACGCCGCGCCACGGCAACCGTAGCACGATGCGGCTTTCTCGCACGTCCCGCAGGCGCCCTGAATCGTCTTTGTATGATTGCGCAGATCAGCGATGACTTCGCTGTCGGCCAGGATCTTCGCGAGCGGCTGCCGCCGGACATTGCCAACCGGCAGCGGAACGCCGACGCACGGCATGACGTCTCCCACCGCATTCACAAGGCAGGAGAACGAGTGCCGCAGACAGACGTTTCCCACCAGTGGCGGCTGGGCGTCCCACGAGCGCCCGAACTGGTCGCGGTCCATGGCCTGAATTGTTTCAAACAGCCGCCTCGTTTCTTCCGCACTCGGCGACAGCTCGTGTCCGCTCTGCCGCGCCCGTCCTTGGGGAGTGATCATCTCGAAGTACGGCTCGATGCCTTCCGTGCGCATCCAGCGCCACAGCTCCGGCAATTCCTGAATGTTCTGACGGCAGATCACCGTGCTCAGCGCGAGGCGGGTTGTCGACGAAGGATACCCGGCCGACCGGAGGCTCCGGTACGCCTCCTCCATGACCAACGCCGCGCCGTCCACACCCGCCAGCCAGTCCTGAACCCGGTGATCCGAGGAGTGCCATTTCAGAACGACGTGCACGCCCATTTCAAAAAGTTTGGCCGCCAGCTCAGGCGTCATGTTCGAGCCGTTCGTGAACAGCTCCACGGCCATCCCGCGGCCGCGAATCCACTCGCAGAGCGCAGGCGTGAAATCGTACAGCATAGGCTCACCGCCCAGCAGAATGATTTTTCTCGCGCCCAGGGCCTGAGCCTGCGCAACAACGTCGCGCATCTCCTCCAGCGTCAGCTCGTGCCTGTCGCCCGGGGCCTGCGCGTGGCAGTCGCCGACATAGCAGTAACGGCACAGAAAGTTACAGACGGTTCCGACTTCGATCTCCATGGTCAGCAACCCATTGGAGGCTCTCGTCTTGATGACGTCAGCCGCCGAAAACTCGCTGCCAAACAGTACCGACGCACAACTCATTTCTTACAGCCGCCTTTTCGTTTTAAACAGAAACTATTATGCCAGATGACAGGCTTCTCATCACCGTCTTTTTTTAGAGAAACGTCAGGCAGCGCATGGCGGCGGCCTCCCCCGACGCCATGCAGACTCCCATCACCCGGATCGAGGCGGCAGCCTCGGAGTCAACCGAAAGCGCGGCCCCGGCGCAGAACAGGTTCGTCGCACACCGCTCCGGCCGCAGACACCGGAGTGGAATCTCAGCCCAATCGCCGGGTGGCAGGTAGCGATAGCCGACGCCGCTCCGGGCGTCCCAGCGCTCGACCGGCCACGCGTTCCGGACAACCCCGTCCTCGAACTTCCGAGCGGATAGCACGTCCTCGCCGGTCAGCACGTATTCCCCGCACAGATGACACGTCTCCCGCTCCAGCACCTCCGGGAGAAACGCCGTCAGGACTGCGCCCTGCAAAGCGGGATGCCGCTTCAGAGCCGCGAAGGCCGCCTCCGCGTCGCGCCGGGCGCTTTCAACTGAGACCGACGGCACCGCCAGCTTGATCCAAGCCGTCCCTGCCACCGTCCCCGGCTCGTATGTCGTAAACGCTAAATAATGCGGAAGCCGGCCCGCCTCTACCTCACGGCGCAACAGCAGAGGAATCTCGACCTGCAGCCCCAAGGCACCGGCCTCTTGTCCGACGACGCCGCGAAGCTCGAAACCGAAACCCGCCAAAGCGGGCGCTGCCGGCCAACTGACGTCGGCGCCTGCCTTGCGACAC
>CAYSXF010000505.1:0-4325 GCA_964434815.1 uncultured Lentisphaeraceae bacterium | reverse complement strand
CACCTCTCTATTCGTCGGCAGCGTCAGATGTGTATAAGAGACAGGTCCACGTAGTCGTCCGCCACCACCGGAATCTCGCGGTTCATGAGCGGCAGCGTCACGGTCTTTCCGACGAGCGACTGATAGCGCTCATCCGCCGGGTTCACAGCCACTGCCGTATCGCCCAGCATCGTCTCTGGGCGCGTGGTGGCCACCACGATCTCGCCTCCGCCAGGAATTGGATAGCGGATGTGCCACAGGTTGCCATTGGTCTCCTGATGCTCGCTCTCCTCGTCCGACAGCGCGGTGTGGCAGCGCGGGCACCAGTTCACGATGTAGTTGCCGCGGTAGATCAGGCCTTCTTCGTAGAGGCGGCAGAAGACCTCGCTCACGGCCTCGCTCAGCCCCTCGTCCATGGTGAAGCGCTCGCGCGACCAGTCGCAGCTCGCGCCGAGCTTGCGGAGCTGCCGCACGATGGTGCCGCCATACTCGCCGCGCCACTCCCAGACGCGCTCCAAGAATTTCTCGCGCCCTAGGTCGCGGCGAGACAACCCCTCTTTTCGCAACGCCTTCTCCACCACGTTCTGCGTGGCGATACCCGCATGGTCGGTTCCCGGAATCCAAACCGTGTTGCGCCCCTGCATGCGACGCCAGCGGACGAGCACGTCCTGAATGGTGCTGTTGAGGGCGTGCCCCATGTGAAGGATGCCCGTCACGTTCGGAGGCGGGATCACCACGGTGTAGGACTCGCCGCCCTGCGTGGCGTCGGCATGGAAATGGCCGTTCTCCTCCCACCACTTGTACCATTTGTTCTCGATTGACTGCGGATCGTAATGCTTGTCCATAAAGTCTCGGGTTCTGGGTTACGTGTTTCTCGTTGAAAAAAAGAGAAGAGTATTAAACCAAAAACCGCTTCTGATGACAAAACAATCGCAAAAACATGAACAAATCGGGTGGAGGGCGAATGTCCCCGTGAGCCTTCATCGCGCATCGTGAGTCTATGGCCTTAACACCTTGATTCCACACATAGGCTGTGTTACCTTAATATGTGTAAATAGAGGAAAACTTATGAAAAATCTGACTCTGGCTGTGGACGAGAGGCTGATCGAGGAAGGACGGAAGTATGCCCGCGAGCACCACACGTCGCTGAACGCCCTAATCAGAGAACTGCTTGAGCGCGTTGTCCGAGAGAGTCGGACGGATTGGGTCGCCGACTGCGTTAAGGAAATGGACGCGGCGCACGGTCGGTCAAAGGGAAAGACATGGAAGAGGGAGGACCTTTACCGTGCATAAGGTCTTTCTGGACACCAACGTTCTGGCCTACGCCTGCGACGCGGACCAGCCTGCGAAACGCGACAAGGCCCGCGACCTTTTGAAAAAGGTTTCGCGCGACATGCCCCCCTGCGTTTCGACACAGGTAATGCAGGAGTTCTTCGTGACCGTGACCCGCAAAATGGGCGTAGAGCCTTTGCAGGCCAAGCGGATCATTCACTCCTTCCGTCACATGGAAACCGTGCTGATCGATCGGGATGACATCAACCGGGCCATCGACGGCAGCGTCGTCTGGCAGGTGTCCTTCTGGGATGCGCTGATCCTGACCTCCGCCCGCAAAGCCCGCTGCGCCGTACTGTACAGCGAAGACCTCAGCGAAGGACAAACCTATGACACTGTCCGTGTGATCAACCCATTCCGCTGACAACGTAACCTCAACACCCTTTCCCACAGTGAATCCGCTCAATTCCACACTTCTGGAAGTGTGGAATCGCCGACCGTTTATGCAGTTGGACTAAAGGTATCCGACGACATGCGGCGACGAATGCATACGACAAAGTTCCGGCCGGCGCGGGAAGCCGCGCCGCTCCCCGACTGTCTCGCCATATATAACGGCCTTTTTAGGATCAAACTTAGGCGTTGAGCGTTAAACGCCTTTACGCGCGGGGATGCGCCTTGCCGTACTCTTCCTTGAGGCGCGCGATGGACACGTGCGTGTAGATCTGCGTGGTCGACAGGCTGGCATGGCCGAGCATGTGCTGGACGCTGCGTAAGTCCGCGCCAGCGTCCAGGAGGTGCGTGGCGAAGCTGTGGCGCAGCTTGTGCGGCGTCAGTTCCGGCGGCAGCCCGGCGGCCCGCAGCCAGACCTTCATCTGGAGTTCGATCGAGCGGTTGGTCAGAGGCTGTCCGCGCTGGTTAAGAAAGAGACGCGCGGCAGCAGCGTCCGCGCCGGGCCACAGCGTTCCGGCAATCACCCGCAGGGTCCGCAGCGCCACGCAGGCGGGCTCGCCCAAGACGCACAGCCGCTGTTTGCGTCCCTTGCCCTCCACCACTGTGGTGCCCTGCTCAAACCGGATCGCACCCCAGGTCAGCGCCGCAATTTCACTGATGCGGCAGCCCGTGCTGTAGAGCACTTCAAACATCGCGGTGTCGCGCCAAGCGGCGTAGGCGGCCAGCGGCGCCACTTTGTCCTGATGTGAGCGCCTCGCCTCAAGTGCGGCCAGCGGCGAGGCCAGGAAAGCCTCCACTTCCTGCACGCTGAGCACCGTCGGCAACCGGCGTCCCAGGCGCGGCCCGCGGAGTCCGGCGAACGGGTTGATAGCGACTCGCTCCTCTCGCTCGAGGTAGCGGTAGAACGCGCGCACCGACGCCAATTTGCGGCGCGTCGTGGTCGGCGACCATCCGCCGCGGTGGAAGGCGACAAGAAAGGCGCGGGCCTGCTCGCGTCCCGGCGCGTTCCAGTCGAACGGAGGCTTCATCGAGTCCGTGGGCCATACGAACGCCGCGAATTGCCCAATGTCCTGCACATAGCCTGAAACCGTGTGTTCAGAGGCGTTGCGTTCGGCGCGGAGATAGCGCACGAAGCGAAGCACCTCCGTGTCGGCCGCCGCATCATTCCGGTTAGGCAACGTCACCGGCGGCGCGTCGCCGAGACGCACCTCCATCTCGTAAAAGCCGTCTTCGTCGGTGCGCATGTCCTGGACCTTTTTGACCGCCTACGCGTTCACCTCTTCTTTTTCGGCCTTGCCCTTTTTATTCAGCCCCAGTTGATCCGCATAGCGGTCGAACTCCGGGACTTGGGCTTTGTAGCGGAACACCATGCGCTTCATCGCATAGCGCTGCCGCGGCGAAAGGAACTTTTTGCGGTCGTATTGGTCCGCCAGGCTGGCGAAAAAGGCCTTGTCATCGAAAGTCATCTTGCCGCGCTTCACAGGCTCCTGCCACTGGGTCACCTGCCGCAGCATTTCGAGCAGCAGCGGGCTTTCGTTATCCGGCGGCTGGTCGACTTCAGTCACTGTCAACTGCAGCGCCTGCTTGACCTCGTCGAAGTTCTCGATCTGCGAGGAGTTTTGCGAGATGATGCGGTCAATGGCGGCCAGTTGCTTCTCACTGAGTTTGCGTCCGCTCTCGGACTGCTGGCTCAGCGACTCGATGAAGGCGGTCTGCGTCTCGGAGAGCCGCACGCTCTTGAGGACATCGAACCGGCGACGCGCCTCCTCGCTGCTCGGCGCCGCGTTGTCGTTGGCCACCACCTCATGGAAGCCCAGCCCGCCCAGCGCCGTGTCCGCATCCGGAATCTGCCCGCGATACCGGATGGCGATCTTGGCCAAGGCCTCGAGCTGCTTGTCCGAAACCGCCTTCTCCGCCTTCTCGATCTGCTCGCGCACGGAGACCACGAACTTCTCGTCGCTGTACTTGCGTTTGCCGCGCTGCACTTCCGGCGCCCACGCCGTGATGCTCTCCAGCAGCGCGAGCACCGCCGACACCTTGCCCGCGTCGGCCGGCGGCTCTTTGGCAAGGTCCATCCACTCTTTGAACCGTTTGTAGAAATCGCCCATCATCTGCGTCCACACGACGCCGCCCTCTTCCACCTGGTCGAGGCTCTCTTCCATCTTCGCCGTGAAGCCGACATCGAAAAGCTGGTCCAGCTTGCTCACGAGCAGATCGTTGACCTCCAAGCCCAAGACCGTGGGCGTCAACTGGCGCTTCTCGCGCGTCGTGTAATCGCGCGAGTTGAGCGTTTCGATGATCGACGCGTAAGTCGATGGGCGGCCTACACCGTTCGCTTCCAGCGCCCGGATCAGCGACGCCTCGCTGAAGCGCGCCGGCGGCTTGGTCTCTTTGCGCTCGCTCAGCCAGTCGATGAGCGTCAGAGGGTCACCCGGCGCCAACGGCGGCAGACGGTCCACCTCGTCAGCCTCCTCATCGGAGTCGTCCTCGTCCGGCTTCTTCTTATGGATGTCCATCGCCATGACCTTGAGAAAGCCGTCGAACAGCACCTCGGACGAAGCCGCGGAGAAACCGTACGCTGTCTCTTATACACATCTGACGCTGCCGACGAATAGAGAGGTGTA
>CAYSXF010000504.1:0-4330 GCA_964434815.1 uncultured Lentisphaeraceae bacterium | reverse complement strand
GGTTTGGGGTTGGGCAGCTGCAGCCACCAGGCGGGCGTGATCCAGCTGGTTGAGCCGCTCACTCAGGAATGCGGGCTTGATAAACAGGTTGATGAAGCCGGGACCGGCCACCTCGACCTTGCTGACGATGTCGTCCAGCTGTAGTTGTTGGGCCAGCAGCTGGCCGAGCTCACGCGGGTTTTTGCCCAGCTTTTTGGCGAGCGCCATCACGCCATTGGCCTGATAGTCGCCAAATTGCGGGCTTTTGGAGTAGGCCACCATGGCCAGTGCGTCGGGCTGTCCGGTGAGGGCGGCCAATGCTGCACTGATACGTTGGTCGAGCTGCTGCTTGAGGTTCATGCGGGTTCATGACTGGTTTCGAAGCCGACCATTCTACCCGAGGCAGCAAGGGCAAGGCCAAAATTAGCACTGAATTTGTGTATGCCGGGAACCATTAGAGTTTGATATGTGACAATTTCAATGCAGGGAATTGCAGTTGATAGCATTTATCGCCTGACAGCTGCATCCGGTCTGTGTACAAACCCATCTACCCCGCACACGCTTGAACGGCATGGTTGCGGACTGCTCGGGGAGGAGCGGTGCTTGCTTCCTCGTCTGATGGAGTCACTAGAGTGGATTTATTATGAAACCCAAATTGAAAATATGCGCAACTATGCTGCTATTGTCGGCCTTGCCGTCGGCTAGCATGGCTGATTCGTGGCTTTATAGCGGTCTTGGCTATGGCAGTGCCGATTTTGAAAGCATGCCCCAATATGATAATAGCCTTGCTGCGGGACAGAAGTTGCAGGAAAAAACCGGTTTTACCCAGGTTTATGTAGGCTATCGGCTGACCAAGTGGTTGGCATATGAGGTTGGCTATGCTGATGCGGCCCGACATAATACGGGTGCCGCCGGTATAGGTGTTGCCGGCCGAACCGAGCACCAGATCCTCGTCCGTGCCGCCGCCCGCCAGAGTCAGGCCGTTCGAACCGGTGATCACGCTGTTGAGATAAGGCCCAAAGATGCTCGTGAAGCGCTGATTGAAAATGACGATGCCTTCGGAAGTTCCGAAGTTCAGCGTGCCGTTGGTGATCCCGGCCCGCATGCCGCTGGCGTTGTTGATGATCACGCCGGCGGGGTTAACCCCGTCGCCCACGGTCACCGTCTGCCCGCTGTTGATGGTCAGCAGCTTGCCGGGAGCGATGCGCAGGGCGTACACCTGGGCGCTGTCGGCGGTCGAATTGCTGGTCACGTTGGCAAGTGAGGCCGAGCCACCGCCGAGTCCGGCGGTATAAGGCGCGGTCTGGAAGCCGTTGGCACCATAGGTCAGAAAATCGCACGGCAGGCGGTCGTCGCTGTTATGCACGCCGAAGAGCGAGGCGGATGCCATGCCGTTGACCAGCGTCACGCCGCCGTTGACCAGCAGTTTTTCCGTGCTGCCCAACGCCGCTGTTCCCGCTGCGGGGATGATCGCCAGCACACTGCGGTTCGTGCGGACCAGGACGCTCTCAGACGCAGCCGCGCTGTTGCCGAGGGTCAGTGTCACGCTGCTGTCGCTGCCTTTGGAAAGCCCCAGCGTCGAGGGCCCGGGCCTGTAGGTGAAGGTGTTTCCGGCAGCTCCGTCCGCAGCGGTGAGACCGACGGCCAGTCCGCTGCCCGCCGGATTGGCTTGCAAGATGCCGCCGTCTAAGAGAATGTTGCCGCCGCCGAAAGGCGCCCCGCCGAGTGAGAGGGTTCTCAGTGTGCCGGATTTCACGGTCGTCTGTCCCGTATAGGTCGCATTGGTGTTCAGAACCATTACGCTCGCGCCGTATTTGGTGAGCCCGCCGTCCGCGCCGCCGCCGGTGCCATTCACGAGCGGCTGGTTGATCTGCGTTTGGAGGCTTCCGCCGTCGATGCGCGCGCCGCCTTCCATCACGTTGAAGGTGGTGTATTGATTTGCGGCGACGGTCATGCTGACCGCAAACCTCAGCAGGCCGCCGTTGAAATACACAAAGACCGGGCTGTTGGTATTCGCTTCGGCATTGCCCAGCCCGCTCACCGTCAGGGTTCCGCCCGCGAGGGCGACGATGCCGGTGCTGGCGTTCGAGCCGACAGACATGAACTGGATGGTTTGGGCTTCCGTGACATCGGCGTTGTTGGTGATGATCAGCGAGTGCCCCGTGCCGTCGCTTGCGATGCGCTGCGTAGCGGCGATTTTGACGATCGCGTTACCGCTGGCCAACAGGCCAAGCCCGCGGGGCGGCTGCACCGTACCGATGTTCAGGGTGCCGCCGCTCACGAACGCGTGGATCACATTGGTGTTTCCCATACCTTCTGAATTAATAAATGAGACCGTACCGCCGGTCTGCGTGTAGCGGTTGATACGTCCATTTCCGCTCAACGGGCTGGCGAACAGGTGCGTACCGCCCGTGACCTCCACGGCAGTGCCATTATTGGCGACGAGGGTCGCACCGGTGCTGCTGCCGCCGGTGAAGGAGAGAGGGCTGCAGCCGGTATTCAATGTGAAACCGCCCATGAGATAGCTGCCGCCGTTGATTTGCAATGCGCTGCCCGAGTTCACCGTGAAAGTCACGCCCGAGCTGTTGCCACCGTTGAGCGCAACCGCGCCCGCACTCACGGTAACGGAGCCCGGATTCATCTGGAAGTTGTTGAAGGTCAGAGAACCCGCGCCTGCTTTGGTGATCGTGCCGACGCCGTAAACCGGATTTGCATAGGTTTGGTTCGTCACCGTGTTGAACGCCACCGTCGCGTTCGCGGTGATGCTGGACGAATTGGTTAAAACACAGTCCCGCACGCCATCGCCTAGACGCAGCGTCCCGCCGCTGACCCGCGTCGCTCCGGCATAGCTATGGGCGTTGGTCAGTGTCAGTGTGCCTGTCCCGATTTTTTCAAAGCCGCCCGCCCCGCCGAAAACCACGGAAGGTGTCATGTCCGCGTTGTTCTTGCCCAGAATCAGGGAAACAGCCCCTCCGCCCGTATCCTGCAGAGCCAGGGTCTGCGCGTTCGTGGTGTTCAGCGAACCCAGATAATAGGTGCCAACACCCGGCGCAAAAGCCAAAAGGCCGGGCGCGTAGAGATTAAACGACACGTTCTCAAGCGAGTTCGAACCGGCGTCCACGACCGAGCCGCCCGGCTCCTGAAAATTGAAGTTCGCATTGCCATAAATGGTGCCAGAAAACACCCTCGGAAGGCCGTTCAGCCGGAAATTCAAAACCGTTCCAGCATTCGAAACCACTCCGTCGCCCGTGATCGCACCGATGTTATCGGTCTGCCCGTTGACATCGAAAACACCGCCCTTCTTCACGTCGATGACCGCATAATTGTTGATCTGGTTGGGGCCGCCATATCTGAGCACCGCGCCGCTGTTGATCGTAATCGTGCCATTGCCGACGTTGAGACCGTCGCTGTTGCCCGCAAATCCGCAATAAACCAAGCCGCCGTTGATCGTGAACCCGCTGAGGCCGTACGCGTACCGGTTCAGCCGCAGCGTGCCCGCGCCCTCTTTGACAAGACTTCCGCTCGTGCCGCTCAGCTCGACGCTCACGTTAGCCGTCGTCCCGGTGCCGCCGACTGTGATCACGGAGGTGCCGCCGCCATTGAGCGTGATCGTGTTGTTCGTAATCAGCGTATCGGCGTTTGCGAAATTCAGGTTGCCCAGTGTCAGGCTGCCCAGATTCTGCCAGACAGTCACAGCCGCACCATTGGTGAAATAAGCCGTGGAGCCCGTGCCCATGGCGTAGGCGCTTCCCTGCCAGTTAGCGTTGTCGCTCCAGTTGCCGCCCGAGGCACCGACCCACACGCCGTCCGACGCTCGCGCGGCCGATGCCGACGCCAAAACAAAACCGAGGCCAGCAACCCGTGCCGCAGCCCTCAAGATAGCGCAGTGTCTCATATTTTCCTTTTCCAGCGAGATCGAAGAAACCGGTTGAATCGATTCGTTCGACTCCCCCGATTCCATCGATCCCTTTAATCGTTGCCTCAACTCAGCTTCCACGGTTTCCTATACTCGTAGCTCAGCAGCTCGTTCGCCTTGTCGCAATTGGTGAAGCGCTCCATCTCGCCGTCCCACTCCAAGCGCTGCTTCACCTTCACCGCGATGTTGGCGAGATGAGCGAAGCTGGTCGAGCGGTGCCCCTCCTCCAGCGGACAGAAAGGGGCCTGGCGCGATTTCATGCAGTCGAGGAAGTTGCGGATCAGGCCACCGGTACTGACCGAGCTGCTGCCGTCCGGGAGCGCTTTCTCTTTCACAACGAAATCCTCGGGATCCATCAGCTTTTTCCACGTCTGAAACTGCCCGGCGCTGGAGGGCATGATCTTGTAGCCCCGCTCGTCGGCATACACCACGCCC
>CAYSXF010000503.1:0-4336 GCA_964434815.1 uncultured Lentisphaeraceae bacterium | reverse complement strand
ACACCTCTCTATTCGTCGGCAGCGTCAGATGTGTATAAGAGACAGGTAAGAGGGCGACCCGAGGATGATTCCGTCAGCCTCGATCATCTTTTGAATACACGCGTTCACGATGTCGGTCTTGATCACACACTGCTTGTCCTTCGCTTCCATGCAGTGATAGCAGGCCGTACACCCGTGCACCGCCTGCCCGCCGACCTGCACCAGCTCCGTGTCGATTCCCGACCTCGCGATCGGCGACAGCACTTTCCGGAGCAGCAGCGCCGTATTCCCCTCTCTGCGCGGACTCCCGTTGAATGCGACGACTTTCATTTCAGCCTCCTTGTTTTTGTGGTTAGGCCTAAAACCATGCCAGTTCATGTTCGATAGAGACATTGTCAACGATCCTTAAAGCGGTGTCAAGACTGGCCCTTTTCAACCAGGTTTACCGGACGCATTATTGTGTTGTTTCGAAAGGCCTCTATTGCCTATCATTGTCGTATGTCTGCTTCCGCGCCATTCCCTCACATCTGCCAACAGCCTGACCGCGTGACGCAAGCCGTACAGTGCGATATCATTCGCAATCATCTGTTGAGCGGCGTGACCCGACTCGGCCTCGCCGTTTCCGGCGGAGCCGACTCCATGGCGCTGTTCCACCTGATGCTTCCTGTCTGCCGTGAAGCCGGCATCGCCGTGACCGTCCTGCATCTCAACCACGGTCTGCGCGCAGAGTCGGTTGAGGAAGCCTGCTTTGTAAAGGGGCTCGCCGACGCGGCGGGCGTCCCGTTCCTCTCCGAAAACGCAAACCTGACTTCGCGCGTCAAATCGGGAGTCTCACTCGAGATGGCCGCACGCACCGCACGCATGGCTTTCTTTAGTCGCTGCGGCAGCGGATCAGGCCTCTCTGCCATCGCCACCGGACACCAGGCAGACGACGTTGCCGAAACCGTGCTGCTGCGGCTCGCGCGCGGCGCAGGAGCGGCGGGGCTCGCCGGCCTTCGTCCTGCCTCGCGCCTCTCCGCCTCACTCGCCCTTATCCGGCCGCTGCTGTCCATCTCTGGAAGCGCCTTGCGCGGCTGGCTGGAGCAGCACAACTATGCGTGGCGCGAAGACGGGACGAACCGCGACGGCACGATCCCTCGCAATTTCGTCCGGAACACGCTGCTGCCGCAGCTCGAGCGAACGTGGGTTCCCGATCTGCGGGAGCGGCTATACCAGTCGGCTGAGGCATTGCGTGAAGACGATGCCCTTCTCGATTCACTAGCCCAGCGTGCTCAAGAGAAGATCTGTCCGGATGACACGCTGTCAGTTGTCCAGTTGCGGCTGCAACCCGGCGCCCTGCAGCGCCGTATTCTCCGAAACTGGTTGTTCAAACAAGATCTGGCCGGCTCCGCCGGTCTTGCCACCGTGCTTGCGCTTCTGGAGCGCTGCCAGCAGGCTCACGACTGGCAGCAGCAACTGCCAGGCGGCAGCCTCGCACTCTGCCGCAACGATGTTCTCGGCATCGCCCGCACCGATGCTCCGGCGCCGGACGAAGCCGACATGCCCATGCCGGGATCACTACAGTGGGGCACGCTAGAGATTCTGGCGGAAGCGGGCAACGGCGTTCACTCCTGCGCCTGCGGCGTCGGCCGCTATCCGGCGGCGTGCACGCTCAACCCAGATTCACTGAAGGGGCGACCCCTGCGTATACGTTCGCGGCACCCCGGAGACCGCATATCACCGACCGGTCTGACTGGGTCGAAAAAAATCCAGGACCTTTTTGTGGATGAAAAGGTGCCTGAAAACCGGCGCAACCACATACCGCTCTTCATCTGCGGCGACGAGGTCGTGTGGGTGCCGGGACACCGCGTCGCGCGTTCATTCTCGGTGCCGTCGGCGGACGCGCCCAGCATCCTGATCACGGTGCGCCAGAGCGAACGGCCCGAATGACTCAATGGCCACTGCCATCAAGGCGTTGCTCGTTGGCCCTCTTCCACTCGTCGCCCAGTTCCCGCAAGCTTTTACCTGTCCGCTCTTTCCACAACGACTCAGTGTAGCGGCCCTCCCGTGCTTCCGCATTGAGCTTTCGCAGGAAGTCCTTGTCGTACGTCAGCACCACCCAGTTCAAAAAATTGGCGGTGATGCGATAGCTTGCGTCATAGCGCGCTTGGGCCAAATTCTGTCTCGTAATTTCGGCGCCACGAGTCTGCGGCTCATAGAGAAACCAGCGGACGTAATCCGCGATTCCTTCGGTCACCCAGCCTGGCGCGCCCGCAGCTTTCGGATTCGTGCGGCGTGCGCGGCCATAGTCCTGCACCACGTGTGTCAGCTCATGCACCACACAACCTGGCGCCTCGCGCGTCCGTTCGCGGCGGAACCAGCCAGCGTTGAGATTCACGCCTGCCCCGGCGGCCGAAGCGGGCGTGCCGCCCATGTCGTCGCGAAACCGCAGCGCGATATCAGCAGGCGCCTGAAAACCGTCGCTCGGCAACTGCGCAACAATTTTCGGATACCACGCTCGAACCACCGATATCAGCTCAGTCTGGGCCCAGTCGGTCAAATCCGGAGCTTCAGTCGAATCGACCGTGAAGCGGTATTTTCCATCCTCTGTCTGAAAGCACTTCCGGATCGCCTGCGCCGCAACAATGCCGGATGTGGGCGCAGGGCCGTTCGCATCGGTCACGTCAATCTCGCTGTAGAACGTATTGCCGAACGGGTCGCGGCTCTCGGTCCGCGCGATATCGAAGAGCAGGTAGCGGAAAGATCCGAGGACACCCTGTTTGGCGGCAATCGCTACACCGTGCTGGCCTCCGGCGCCGCTGTCAGTCCGACGCGTGTCAACACACGCAATTGATTGCCAGCCGCACGCCGTCGGATCGACGCCCCGCTTCGGCTCCAGCTTGAAACCAGCAACCCCGTCGTCTGCCCCGTAGAGCGCATACACTTGAGGCGCGCGGTCTCCCGCATGCCACGAATAGCTGCTGATCCGCTTCACGGAGATGGTATGCCCGAGATCGACCAATAACCGCCCGCCCTCCGCGCCAGCTTGAAAGAAGAAGTTCTTCGATGGCTGATCTGCGGAAGTGGGCACTCGCCCATCGTGGAGCACGTCGAGGCTGCCGCCGTTCGCGTCCACCACTCCATCCACCAATTTAAACCGCGCATGGGTCGCAGCGTCGTTGTCCGCAGGCAGGGACACTTCTTTGAAGCAGAAACCCGAATCGGTCGCGTTGAAGCCGGCCGTGACGACCACCTCTGCGCGAACCGCTGAGCCTAACATCACGAAGGCCACAGCGAGCATCCGACAAGAGAAACGGTTCGTTTCACCCCTCATGATTTGGCGCTTTCCGGACGGCACGCCGCTTTGAGCTGTGGCAGTGCAGCCTCGACCCGCTTGGCCATCTCCCCTGCTTCGCGGAGAGCTTCCTTAGCACGCGCGGCCTGTTTCTGCAACATGTTCGCCAGTTCGGCCGTTGCGGCGCCCCCGGCGTCCTGCAGCGCTTCGTCAGCTTCGCGCAACTGAGTGAGCTCCGCTGCGAGAGCCTTGAGACCCGTCAAGTCGCCTTCGATCTTCTTGCGAAGCTCTTGCGCGCTCGGCGGCAGACCTTCAGCCGCTTCGCATACGAGGTTGTCCGAGGTGATCAAAGCGGGCGAATCTTTAGCGGCCAGACTCCACGCCACGGCGAAATGATCTCCCTTCTCACCTTCCCGCAGCAACCCCTTCACGGAATACCGGCGACCCTTCACGAGAGACACGGGCTTCGACTTTCTTTTGTCTTTGTCCCACTGCCCTTTTTTGGACGGGACATCGACCTTGACACACAGTGTCTGGTGATCGGGTGATTCATCCGTGCTCAGCCAGAACTCGCCTTGATCGTCAGCCGTGATATAAAAGGTGTAGTTATCCGTGTCCGACGGTATCAGATATCCGCGCAACCGGGCGATGTACTTATCTCCCCGGTCAACAGGCGTGGCAAAGTCGATGACGCGTTCGACCGAAGTGGGGTGCGTCTTGGTTGTCAACCCCTGCTTACGCACTTCGTCCAACGAGCCGACCGAAACATTCTCCCAGTAATCGACATTGAGTCCGGGAATCGAGTGGGAGAGGTCAGCATACTCGGACTCGAGTTTGGATCTCTTCTGAGCCAACCCAGCGACTGCGGCAGCCGCCTTACCCAGCTCAGCCCGTGAAGCCTCAATGCGCGGTTGCGCCGTGATCGCCTCGGGCGAGCCGCCCAACATGCGGTCAGCCACCGGAACAAGCGTTGCGTTCATCGCGATGGCGCGCTCGCGGTATTTCAGCGCCAAGTCGAGGCCACCGCCGACCTCCTTGCAGAAGACGGCTGCCGCAAGTAAGAGCGTGCCCCTCGTAGTGGGG
>CAYSXF010000502.1:0-4341 GCA_964434815.1 uncultured Lentisphaeraceae bacterium | reverse complement strand
CACCTGCCCCGATATCAGCACTTCCCCGCCTGCTAACCTGTGAACCTCGCCGACCTCCCATACATGAACTCCAACATGCCTAATCAAACAAACGTCATCACCGTCGCCGTGGTCGAGGACGACCCCTTGCACCGCGAACTGCTCTGCTCGACACTTCAGCACACCCCTAACATGCGGTTGCTCGGCGCGTATGGCACGGCCGAAAAGGCCGCCGAAGGCCTGCCGCTCAACCCTCCCGACGTGGTGGTCACCGATATCAACCTTCCCGGCATCAGCGGGGTGGAGCTCGTGCGCAAGCTGTCCGGCGTCCTGACCAAAACCCAGTTTCTGATGCTGACGTTCTATCAGGACGGCGAGACCCTTTTCCAAGCGCTGGAAGCCGGCGCGATGGGCTATCTGATCAAACCGGTCAAGCCCGAAGAACTGGTCGCCGCTCTGCAGGACGTCTGCTGCGGCGGCGCTCCGATGTCAGGCGTGATCGCCCGCCAACTCGTGCGCACCTTTCAGAAGCCGTCATGTCCCGAGTTCAAGCTCTCGCCTCGCGAAAAGGAAGTTCTCGGACTTTTAGTGGAAGGGCGTCTCTACAAAGAGATCGCCGACGCTCTCGGCGTCAGCCAGAGCGCGGTCCGTTACCACATCGAGCACATCTACCGGAAACTGCACGTCCGCTCGCGCTCTGAGGCCATCACCCGGTATCTGCGGAAAAACTAAACGCTTACACTTAAACGGGTACACTTAAACCCCACACTTAAGCGTCAGAGGAAGCCCTCAGTTTGTGTTGGCGCGACGGAACTCGACCTTGCGCAGGATGCGGATCTGGAGGTAGGTGAAGCCAATCAGCGCCACGCCCAGGAACCACGCCATAGTTGTAGCGGTGCTGAAGCGCAGGTTGTTGTAGGCCTCTTTCCAGATCGCCAGGCTCAGCACGTTCGTCGTGTCACCCGGCCCGCCGAAGGTGAGCAAGAAGATGCTGCCCATGCCCTGAAATGCGGCGATGAACGCGCCCACGAAGTTGATCACCATCAGCGGCAGCAACTGCGGATACGTGATATGCCGGAAGCGGCTCAGGATGCCCGCGCCGTCGATAGCCGCAGCCTCGTAGTAGTCCGGCGGCAGCGCCTGGAGCGCCGCCACGTAGATCAGGCTCGCCATGCCCGCGCCAGCCCACACGCCCGGCACGATGCAGCACACCATCGCCTGCGCCGGATCTTGCAGCCAGGACTGCCGGCTCGCGCCGAAGAAGAGAAGCAACTGGTTGAGCATGCCGTTTTCGGTGGGATCGTACATCAGCTTCCACAGCAGGGCGATCACCAGCGCGCTCGTCAGGTGCGGAAGAAAGTAAAGCGTGCGGAAGAAAATCTTGCCGCGCGGAATCTCGGCGAGCATCAGCGCCAGCAGCACGGGCGTCAGAAAACCCAGCAACAAGGTCAGCCCCACGTACTCCAGCGTCCGTCCCCACGCCGCCCAAAAGCCCGCGTCCGTCGCTACAAGGATGAAGTTGTCCAGTCCAGCCCAGCGTGTCTCGCCCACGATCTTGTACTCTTGAAAGGCCATCACCGCACCGCGGATCAGCGGGTAGTAGCTCCACACCGCGATCGACGCCAGGGCCGGTGCCAGCATCAGCCACGGGGAAAGGCCGCGGCGGACGCGACCCGCTGTAGGGGCAGGTCTCTGTGCCTGCCCTTCGCGCGGCCGCCCCCAACACAGCCACACGCACACCAGCACCGCCATTACCGCCACGCCGAAGATCACCCGCGCGGTCGGACGCTGACGCGCCAGCACCGTTTCCGACGCGCGGAACATCAGCCCGCGGTTGGCGTCATCGTTGATGCTGCGCAGCGCCGCCGCGTAGTCGAAGTGCTCGCCCGTGTCCGCCAGAAGCAGCCCCAGCAGGCGTCGGTCGATCAGATCCGAGACCGCCTGCCAAAAGCCCGCGTACGGCTCTGTGCGCGCCAAGATCTCGCCGCTCTCGATGCGCTCATAATTCTTGCGGATGCCGGCCGGAACCTCTGCAAGGTATTCGGTGAAACCCAGTCGCGTGAGTTCTGACGGCGTGCACCACCGCGCGTGGCCCTCCAGCACCTTCTGCTTCACCGTCTCGTCGTTCACCGCCTCGCTCGCAAGCTGCTCGACGCATTTCCACACCAAGTCGCGCTCGGCCTTCGCACGCCGCGCCACGCCTTCGGTCATACTGTAGAAATGCTTATGCGCCTGGAACACCGGCTTCATGCCGGGCCGCGCGGCTGGAAACGGCATGATTCCCACCATGTCCGGCGGCAGGTTCAGGTCGCGCGTCAACTGCTCCACCAGCTCCGCTCCGGAGAAGAGCGCCACCACCTCGCCCTGCGCGAAGAGCTGCGGCAGATCCTGCGTCAGACGCGGCAGCGCGCGCACCACTCCCTTGATCACGTCGTCCTCTTTGAACGCGATCACGCGGCCGCCCGCGAGCGCCACGCGCCCCGCCGCGCTGTCTGCAGGCGTCACGTCCACTGGTTCCTGCGTTTGCGGGTCGCGGATCCACGGCGACCACGCGAGCCGGTGAAAGAAGCCCGCCGCCTCGATTGCCTCAGATGAATCGAAGTTGGCCTGCCACGTGCCCTCGACCTTGGAGAGATCCTCGCCCGTGTCCGGCGCGGCGAAACGCGTCTCCTCCATCGCGAAGCGGTAGCTCTTGCCGGTAGCCGGCGAAACGCGCACATTGACCACGGGCGAGCCGCCCGCGGCCTGCATCCACGGCAGCCAGCCCCACGGCCGGTTCTCCGCGCCGAACGCTCGCTGGCCGCGCTGCACCTTCGCGCCTGCGATCTGCTTGCCTGGAAAGGTGAGCCGCTGACACCAGCGGAAGAACTCATCCCAGGTGGCTGGGATGTACTCGGGATCGATCCCCGCCTGCCGCACCAAATCCTTGCGGTAGACGATGCCGTAGTACCAGACGCCCGCCATCGGCACGCCGTAGACCTTGCCGTTCCTAGTGGCAACTTGCCGCCAGAGCGGGGGCACGTTCTTCCACCCCGGCCAGCGCGCCTCGGCGTCGCTGATCTGCCCGTCGCCGTCTGTGTCCTCGCCGATCCACTCGTTCAGCGGATAAGCGAAGCCCTGCTCGATGTCGTGCCGAAGAATATGGAACCAGGCGAAATAGATATCCGGCGCGGTGCCGCCCGCGAGCGAAAGCATGAAGGGCGCGCGGCCGCCCGCGCCAGGCAGGGAGAACCCGCCCCACTTCTGCGGGTTGAGAAGCGGCTCCTGCTGCGCGAGCTTCAGGATCTGCCGCGTGACCGGCCCTTCGGGAATGTCGGGATCATACCCCTGAAGGAAGGTGACCGTGACAGGCTCCATGTCATACGCGGCGATGAGTGGCACCGGCGCTTCGGAGGCGTTCAGCGCGATGAACGGTAATCCCAGTGCAGCGACAAGTGTGAATAAGAGGCTATTAGTCACGGGCATAAGATACTGTATTTTCAGATTATCAGCTTTTTCCATTGGGACTTGACGCTTGCCGCCCTAAGTCCGGAGGTGTTCTAGGTCATCCAAATCCTTGTGCCTACCACTTGCTGTCTTATTTTGGATAAGGTCATCTAATCCGATCAGGCTCACCTTGATGCCATCGACCGTCACCTGATTTCGCCGGGAGTAGCAGCTTGCAAACGTCACACCGGAAATGTCCGTCAGAATCTCAAGCCGCACTGGCGGCAAACCCAAGCGCAAAATCTTGCCCTTTTCAAGAAAGGCTTTTTCATCGACAGCGCCTTTTGGAAAACCAAAACGCGCCATCACAGCCGCCATTTTTTTTGCGTTGTCAGGCTCAACAGCAATCCAAATGTCCATGTCCAGCGTCGTTCGCGAGTAGCCGTAATACCCGACCGCGTACCCGCCAATCAGCAAGTACTCAACGCGGGAGGCATTCAATAACTTCAAGAACTCTCTGAAGTCGGGATGTAGCCGGATCGTAGCCATAGTTGACCTGCCTCAGATATTCGATATGTTGAAACCGCTCATTGGGAGTTCGCGTACGCCACCAGGCGGCATCTTCCGTTGCCGAGCTTTCACAAACAACAGAAATGGCTGTCTTGTTGAGCCTCCAGCAGATTCGTTTTTTGACCACCTCGTATTTCATCTTTTTCATGACGAATTGGTGTCACTTCGCGGGCAATTCGCGGATCTTGACGGAGCGGAACCAGGCCTCATCGGTGTGGTCGGTGAGCATGATGTGGCCGGTGAGCTTGGTGCCGAAATCAGGATACTTCTTGAATTTGCTGTCGGCCACACCCGCTTTGACGGCCTCGCTGCCGAGTTCATAAGCGAGGACCTTTTTGCCGTTGAGCCAATGCTCGACGCTATTAC
>CAYSXF010000501.1:0-4344 GCA_964434815.1 uncultured Lentisphaeraceae bacterium | reverse complement strand
CTGCTACGTGGGCAACGGCCTTTTGAACGGCGCAAGCCGCACCTTCTACCTTGGCGCAGCTTCGTTCGGCAGCGGCTCGTTTGTCCAGAGTGGCGGCGTTGCCAGCAACTACAGCACGGTCGTCGGCAGCTCCTATTTGAGCACGGGCACACTGATCGTCAGCAACGGCCTGTTCGTCACGGCGAGCGGCCTGAACATGGGCAACGCATCTAACTCGACCGGCCGCTGCGAGGTCGACGGTGGTCTGCTCAGCGTGAATGGGCAGATTACGTTAGGGTGCGCGTCAAACAGCTTTGGCTCATTCGTCATGAACGGCGGAACGGTCAGCAACACCAGTTTCATGGCTGGCAACATTTTGTCCACCACGGGTAACGTAACCATCACTGGCGGACAACTCTACTCGGCAGGCGAATTCTTCGTGGGCCACGGTACGGGCGGTGGCGGCGCTCCAACTTGCGGCAGCATCGCCACATTCTCAATGTCCGGCGGAAAGGTCACCACACCATACCGCTTCGTGCTCGGTTCCTACGGCAGCGGGTATGGCAAAATCAGCGGCGGCGAGGTCGAGGCGTTGCGCAATCCGGCGACGGGCGGCACCGATCAGAGCATTGTGGTTGGGCGCGACCCCGGCTCCTTCGGCCGTCTGGAGATGACCGGCGGCGTGCTGAAAGGCACGAACGAGTTGGTGCTTGCCCGCGACGCCGGCTCCACGGGTCTTGTCTACGTGGCGGGCGGCGACATCTATGTCAACGCCATCCGTCGCTCATTCGGCACGAACGAACTCAACCTGGCGGGCGGCACACTGCATCCCTACAACATGAATCCGGCCTTCGGTTTCAGCGCGAATCTGACCAACGACATCGGCTACGGCGACAGCGGTACGATTTTCGGCGTGAGCCCCGTCGACAAAGACAACGTGGCGCGCACCATGGCCGTGCAAGGCACTTTCAGCGGCAACGGCGGTCTCGGCAAGCGCGGCACAGGCACGGTGACCCTCGGCGGCACGCTCACTTACACGGGCAAAACCGTGGTCGAGACAGGCACGCTCGCGCTCAGCAACGGTGTGCCGAAGCTTGCCAGCGGCCTGATTCTGGTGCAGGCCAACGCCACGCTCGACGTGAGCGCCGGCCGCGTCTCTCCTTTTGTAATCACCAACCAAACGCTCGCGGGCAGCGGCACAGTCACAGGGGCGCTCTCGATTGCCAGCACGGCTACAATCGGCGGCGGCACCACCAATGCGCCCGGCGTGCTGACGGTCAGCGGCGACCTGACTCTCGCGCCCGGCAGCACCCTGCTCTTCAACATGCTGAGCGGCGTTTACAGCAGCGTGCATGTGACTGGCAACCTCACCCTGCCCGCCACGGCGAAGCTGACCGTCAACGGCGCCGCCACCACGGACGCGCAAGGCCGCGCGATGCTCACATGGGGCGGCACGCTGAACATGCCTTCCGCAACGCACTGGACCGTCACCGGCGAAAAAGACCCCATTCCCGTCTTCCGTTACGGCGAAAAAACGTTGGTTCTGAGCTACATCAAAGGCACGCTGATGCTAGTGAATTAGTGTTTCACTGATAGGACATTCTTGTATGCCTGTTTACGATTACCAAGCAGCCGACCCCGAAACGAGCTGCCCTTATTGTGTCGATGGCTTTGAAACCGTTCAATCCATTCATGACGAGCGGCTGACGGTCTGCCCGAAGTGCGGCGCACCGGTGCACAAATGTTTTGCAGCTCCTGCCATCGGCCGTTCGAAATCCAAGCTCGACGACCGCGCCAAAGCCGCCGGCTTCAAAAAGCTGAAGCGGATCGGCAAGGGCGAGTACGAGAAGATGTATTGAGCGTGAACCTGTCCAACCTCGAAACCCGCAGCCGCGTGCTGCGCGCGGTGCGCGATTTTTTCTACGCCGAAAACTTCACCGAGGTGGAGACGCCGGTGCGTATTCCCGCACCTGCGCTTGAAACGCACATCGACGCGCCAGCCTCGGGCCGCGCCTGGCTGCGCACCTCGCCCGAGCTGCACATGAAGCGCCTGATGGCGGCAGGCTGCGCGCGCCTGTTTCAGATCGGACCCTGTTTCCGCACGGGCGAATGCGGCAGCCGTCATAACCCCGAGTTCACGCTGCTGGAATGGTACCGCGCCGGAGCCGACTACACCGACATCCTGCGCGACACCGAGGCGATATTCTCTCGCGTTTTTCAGACAATCGCCGGATCGGAGACCTTCACCTATCGCGGCCGGCGAATCGACCTCACCCGCCCTTGGCACTGCCTCACCGTGCGCGACGCGTTTCGCACATGGGCCAACTGGGATCCGGTCGCTGATTGGGATCCCGACCGCTTCGATTTCGACCTCGTATCAAAAGTCGAACCGGCACTGCCGCAGGATAAGCCGTGCGTGCTGACCGACTACCCCGCGCCCGCCGCAGCCCTCGCCCGGCTCAAGCCGCACGACCCGTCAGTGGCCGAACGCTGGGAAGTCTACGTCGGCGGACTCGAACTTGCGAACGCCTACAGCGAACTCTGCGACCCGGCCGCGCAGCGCGCCCGCTTTGTGGAGACAGCCGAAGCGCGTCGCCGCCTCGACAAAGAGGTCTATCCGCTCGACGAGCCGTTTCTTGCCGCACTTGAGCAAGGCCTTCCGCCTTGCGGAGGCATCGCCCTGGGCATCGACCGGTTAATTATGCTGGCCTGCGATGCAAACGAAATCGCCGAGGTGCGGCCTTTCTGCCAGCGCCCCGGCGAGTTGATCTGAGCCCGCATCAGTGCATCGGGCGAATGAGGATCGGCTCATCGTTGGCTTCACCGTCGGCGTCTTTGCTTTCAAGCCGCTTCCAGATCATGCCGTAGACCGCTATGAAGATGAAGCAGATTGTCGGAACTAAGAAGCCGACCTTCATCGAGCTGTGGTCGGCGATCCAGCCCATGAAGGGGGGGGCGATCGCGCCGCCGACAATGGACATCACGATCAGCGAGGACGCCAGCTTGGTGTGCTCGCCGAGGCCGCGGATGCCGAGCGCAAAGATCGTCGGGAACATGATCGACATGAAGAAGAACGTGCCGAACAGCGCGACCACGCCGATCATGCCGAAGCCCCCCATCGCCAGCAGGCAAAGCACGAAGCAGATCGAGGCGTAGACGGTGAGCGCCTTCTGAGGCTTGGTCAATCCGACGACGAAGCTGCCGCAGGCGCGGCCGCCCATGAACAGTCCGAAGCCGCCCATGCCGAGCCAGTTCTTCGCCGTGCTGTCGGTCATGCCGTGAACGTTCTCGACCAGGTAGTTGATAAAGAAGCTGAAGATGCCGGTCTGTGCCGCGACATAGAGGAACTGCGCGAGCACGCCCAGGACGAAGTGATGGCGCTTCCAGAGCGGCTTGACGGCCTTGCCCACAGCCTCGGCCTTGACCTCTTCCTCGTTGTGCAGGTCGGGCACATAGGCGAACACGAAGACGATGATCAGGATGGTCACCGCGACGGCCACGCCCATATACGGAATATAGAGGCCTGCGTTGTTCGCGGCTGCGCCTTCCCCGCCCGCGCCGAAGACGAAGTGTCCGCCGATGATCGGGCCGAGAATCCAGCCGACTCCGTTGAAGGTCTGCGCGATGTTGATGCGCGTGGCACCCGATTCAGGCGGTCCGAGCACCGTGGCGTAGGGATTGGCGATAGTCTCGAGGCAGGTCATGCCGGTGGCGAGGATGAAGAGGCCCGTGAGGAACGCCCAGTAGGTGCCGATCTTCGTCGCAGGGATGAACCAGAACGCGCCGACGGCGATCAGCAGCAGGCCAATGATAATGCCGCCTTTGTAGCCGAAACGCTTGGCGAGCAGGCCCGCGGGGATCGCCATCAGAAAGTAACCGATATAGTTTGCGAACTGCACGAGGCCCGATTGCGCTTTCGTGATATGCAACGTGTTCTGAAAGTGTTTGTTCAGGATGTCAATCATGCCGTTGCAGAAGCCCCAGAGCAGGAACAGGGTCGTCACCAAGGCGAAGGTGACGAACAGGTTCTTTCCGTTTTGCGTAGTAAACAATTTCATGGTGATCCTTTTAGCGGTTTCCTCACAATGTCTGGTTTATTTATCACAATTTGCCCTTTCAACGCCAGCATATTCAAAGGCGAAAAGAAAGGCGGTACGCGATTATCCGCGTTTGGCCGTATGCGCGCATTTGGGGGTTTGTCAACCTGAAGAAATGGTGTATACTGCCCCCGTTAACTGGTTGGAGCCGAATGAACCCGGCTCAACGGGTTTGTTGTTGCTAGGTGCCGAGCAGGCGCATAGCAGCGCTTCCCGCAATTACTCTACCTAACAGTGAAGCAGACGACTATGCCCCCTAAAGCCGCAG
>CAYSXF010000500.1:0-4344 GCA_964434815.1 uncultured Lentisphaeraceae bacterium | reverse complement strand
GGGCGACCCTTTCGAATTCGGCAGCGCGCGTCCGCTCGACTTCGGCCACTGGGCCGCGCACCGGCTTGAACTGATGTCGAACTTTACCGTAGGCCATGGCTCGGCGGTCGCGATCGGCCTTGCGCTCGACAGCACCTACGCCCTGCTCAAAGGCCTGATTCCTGTCGCCGACCACGCCGCAATCATTCGCGGACTGTCCGCTTGCGGTTTGCCCGTGTGGTCGCCGCTGCTGGAGCGTCAGGGCGCGCATGGGGAACCGGACGTGCTTGAGGGGCTCGAACAGTTCCGCGAGCACCTCGGCGGAAAACTCAGCATTACGTTGCCCTGTCCCGTCGGCGCCAAGCGCGAGGTGCATCGCATGAATCTCGCGCTTGTCAAAAAAGCAATCACCCTGTTAAAAGAAGGATCGATATGATGAAACGTTTTATCCCATTAATCACCGTTTTCATAACCTTGGCGCATGCTTTCGCAGAAACGCCCGCCAACCTTCAGCTCTTCCTGCTCATCGGCCAGTCCAATATGGCCGGGCGCGGAAAAGTCACACCAGCCGATCAGCAGACGAATCCGCGTATTTTCATGCTCGACCAGACGTGCGCGTGGGTGCCCGCCAAAGACCCCGTGCATTTCGACAAGCCCAAAGTCGCGGGTGTGGGGCTCTGCTCCGAGTTCGCGCGCTGCGTGGCAGCCAAAGAACCGGAAGCGAAAATCGGACTCGTCCCCTGCGCGTTCGGCGGAACCTCCATGGACCAATGGCGGCCGGGCTCTGTGCTCTACACGAACGCGGTGGCGCGCATGCGCGTCGCGCTCAAGAACGGACACCTCGCCGGCATCCTGTGGCATCAGGGCGAAGCCGACAGCGCTGCGTCGAAAGTCGCCACCTACCCCACACGTTTCGCGGCGATGATCGCGCAGTTGCGCAAGGACATCGGCGCAGAGAATGTGCCGGTCATGGTCGGCGAGCTCGGCCGTTTCCGGCCCGCGAGCGCGCCCTTCAACGCCATGCTGCCGCAAGTCGCGGCAGCGGTTCCCAAGTGCGCCATCGTCTCAGCCGAAGGCCTAGGGCACGGCGGCGACTCGCTGCACTTTGACACAGACGCACTGCACCTGTTCGGCAAACGTTACTTCGAAGCCTACGAACGGCTCATCCTGCCACCGGCACTCTAGGTCTGGCTTGGTCAACAACCATGAGAACGCGCACCCTCCTTTCAGCCTTCTTTTTTGGCCTCTCATGGCACGCCTGCGGTGCGGCGCAACCGGGCGCCCTCATTTATCAGACCGATTTTGAAAACCCGGCCGCGCGTGCGGCATGGGTGACATCGGAATACGCGTCTTGGCCTTCGCTCGCCACTCATGGCACAGTGCTGACAGTCACAGTCCCGACCACCCATGCGGAAGCGCCCGACGCCGCGGCCCGCCTGAAGCTCGGCTTGACACCTTACCGGGGCAAGCGAGTCAACTTCTTCTGTCGCGCCAAAGCCGAGCGTGTGACGAAGCCGCATGATAGCTGGAACGGCATCAAGTTCATGCTGTATTACCGGACGCACAGCAAGGGCGAACAATGGGAATCCTTGTGTCCGGCTCCGTTCGGGAGCTTTGACTGGAAGCCCCTCGCTTTTCAGCTCACGCTGCCCGACGACATCGGCGAGGCGGAACTGACGCTGGGGCTGCAAGACAGCTGCGGACGCGTCTCGTTCGACGACGTGCGCCTTGAGCTGGACAAGCAGCAAATGATCGTTCGCCCACAGCCCATGAGGAACCCGCCGCCCGCCTTCACGGGCCACATCCAGCCGCGGTTGCGTGGCGCGATGGTCGAGTGTGAGTTCAACGATGCGAACCTCCGCACGCTCGGGCAGGAGTGGGGCGCGAATCTCATCCGCTGGCAAATCACGCGGGCTTGGGGGGAGACTGGCAAGAACCGCGACCTCGCGGAGTACGACCGCTGGCTGGACGGCAGGCTGGCCGAATTGGACCAAGTGCTTGAGGCTTGCACGCGCTACGGCATGAAGGCGGTTATCGACCTTCATACGCCCGCAGGCGGGCGCTATGAGGACCAGTCGCTGGCGATGTTCTATGAGAAGATCTATGCCGACGCTTTTGTCCGCATGTGGGAGAAGATCGCGCGGCGCTACAAAGGCAATCCCAGCGTCTGGGCCTACGACCTCGTTAATGAACCCACGCAGTCCTCGCCCGTGCCGGAAGGGCTAGACAACTACTGGGGCCTCCAGATCCGAGCGGCGCGTGCCGTCCGCGCCATCGATCCCGACACGGCCATTCTTTTCGAAGTCGACGATTGGGATAGTCCGGGCGGTTTCCGCTTCGTCGCGCCGGTGGACATTCCGCGCGTGGTTTATCAAGTCCACATGTATGAGCCCCACGCGTTCACCCACCAGAAAGTCGAGAGCTCAACGGTGCCCGAGCTCCGTTATCCTGGCCTGATCGACGGCGTGCCCGTTAACAAGGAGACATTGCGCAAGACGCTTCAGCCGGTTCGCGACTTTCAGCTCGCCTACAACGTCGCGATCTACGTCGGCGAGTTCAGCGCCATCCGCTGGGCGCCCGGCGCCTGCGACTACCTGCGCGACTGCATCGACATCTTCGAAGAATATGGCTGGGATTGGAGCTACCACGCTTTCCGCGAGTGGGACGGCTGGAGCGTCGAGCACGGCTCCGACATCAGCAGCCACGAGCCCGCATCAGCGCCGACAGACCGCCAGCGCCTGCTGCGCGGCTGGTTCGGAAAGAACAGGAGCCCGTAATATGCCAATCGCCGGACGTCAGATGCTCTGGTGGGGACGCTTCGATCCCGCTTATTCGCGCAATGGCGTGCTGCGCAAGCACCTCGCCGCACTGGGCTGGAGCGTCACCGATTTCTTCCCCCGCTTCTGCCCGTTCGGCGACATCGAGGCGGCGCTGCGCCGCCTGCCGAAACCGGACGCCGTGTGGGTGCCGTCATTCCGCCAGCGCGATGTGGCAGCCGCGCGGCGCTGGTGCGACCGCAAAGGCGTGCCGCTGATTTTCGACCCGCTGATCAGCTCCTATGACAAGCAGGTGTTTGAGCGCCGAAAGCTCGCGGAAGGCAGCCGTGCGGCACAGCGGCTCCTAGCTCAGGAACGCGCGCTCTTTGCGAAAGCGGACATCCTGCTGGCGGATACCGCCTGCCATGCTGACTTCTTTGAACAGACGCTATGCGTATCCAAAGAGAAGATCCATGTGGTCTATGTGGGAGCGGACGAAACCCTGTTTGAAGCCGTTCCCGCTCGCGCCTCAGTGGGGCCGGTCGAGGCTTTGTTCTACGGCAGTTTCATTCCGCTGCACGGAGCTGAAACGATCATTGAAGCGGCACGCGTCTATCAAGGCCCGCCGGTGCGCTGGTGCCTGCTGGGCGACGGACCCGAGAAGCCCGCGTGTGTGGCTGCCGCAGCGGGGCTACCCCATGTGGCGTTCGAGAATCCCATTCCGTATGCGCAACTGCCCTCCCGCATCCTTCGCGCTGACATCCTGCTGGGCGTGTTCGGCACGACGCAGAAGGCCGGCCGCGTGATCCCGAACAAGGTGTTTCAATCGCTGGCCTCCGGCCATCCGGTGATCACGCGCTCCTCAGCGGCATATCCTCCCGAGACGCAGTCCTCGCCTGCCTTCGCCTTTGTGCCGCCGGGCAATCCGCAGGCACTGGCAGCCGCCGTTGCCGCTTGGGCTCTACAGCGCGAAAGTTTAGCCGGCCGTGCGCAGGCAGCCCGCGCGCTCTACGAAACCTATTTCTCGGCTTGGGTTGTGCGCAACCAACTCGCGAGGAGCCTGGAAGCGCTCAGCCCGCCGCGTCAAGCACGGCCGTGACATCACTTGTAGGCCAACCCGTCCGGCCTTGACCACAACGGCAAAGCGTGATACTTATTTATGTGTATGGGATCGTCTGATCACCAAATCCGGGTTAAGGTGCTGTACAGAACCAGTCTCGCGCTGCGTGGCCGAGGCTGGGGAGATGCCTCCTGCCCCGGCAAAGAGCCCGTATGGGGGCCTTGCCGCTTCATTTTCGACCCGTTCGAGCGCGAGTACGACTGGCTGGTGGTGGTGGACGATATGCCGCGCGCCAGCGCCAACCTCTGCGGCGACCCCAGGGCCATCGACACGCCGTCATGCTCGCGAAGCCGCACCCTTTTCGTGACGACGGAGCCATCGACGATTACCCGCTACGGGAAGCACTTCGTCCGGCAGTTCGGCCATCTGCTGACCAGCCAGGAGGCGAAGGCTCTGCCGCACCCGCATGCCATTCGCTCCCAGACGGGCATGCCTTGGTTCTACGGCAAACCTTACGACGAGATCAAGCTCACCCCCCCCATTCCTAAG
>CAYSXF010000499.1:0-4352 GCA_964434815.1 uncultured Lentisphaeraceae bacterium | reverse complement strand
GTGCGGCACCGGTAGCAACCGTGACGGTCGCACTGGAGGCCAGCAGGTTGCTGGAGGCGCACTGGATGATGCCGTAACGCGCCGGGTTGAACCACTTGCCGTTCAGATACGCATACGTCGCCTGCCGCTGCGCCGCATTCAGGACATTGGTGTAAATCAGGATCTCGCCGATGCTGCTGTCGAGGTAGCGGGCTGCATCCATGTTCCACGAGCCGATCCGGAAGGAATCCAGGTTCTTCACGACCGTCGTACGGGATCCGCTGCCATTCGCCGCACCGTTCAGGAAGAGTTGCCAAGGCCCGCCGTTATCCAAGATCTCGTCGATCTGCGCCGTTCCCGTCACCATGCCTGCTGTGCCGAGCCCGTCGCTGGAATAGACCGCGTAGTTGAGCGGGTGTGTCCCTTGCGACGCGGCAATGAGATGGACAGACAACCCGTTTGTGGTATCGTAACGCCACGCTCCGTCCGTGCCGATGAAGGTCTGGAAGGTGTTGATCGACGCGTCTTTGTGGACGATGAACAGCGTGAGGTTGCTTACGCCTCCGAGTCCGCCCGTGCCAAGGAACTGACTGCTGCTCCGCGTGAAGCGCAACGTGGGCAATCCGTTGATATCGGTTGTCACGGTCGGCCCGGTGTTCCAAATGTTCGTGGCGTTCCTGTTGTTTCCGCTCTGGTCAGCCCACACGGTCACCTTGCCGCCGCTGGCAATCGTGGTTGTGACTCCGCGCGTCGCGTCCAGCCACATCGCCGCACCGGGAGCCGGCGTGTTCGTGGGCACGTCCGCCATCACCTGCAGGGTGCCGGACTGCACCTGCACCGAACCGCTGTAGGCGTTGGTGCCGGCGAGCGTCCATTTGCCCGCGCCCGACTTGACAAGCGCACCGGAACCCGCGAACCCCATCTCAAAGGTCCCGGTTCCTGCACCGGCCAGCGTCAGGGTAGGATTGCCGTTGAACACCCAAGGCATCCCCGCGTCACACGCGCTAAAGAAAGCGTTACTGTTCGCTTCGAGCGTCGCGCCGCCCGCCTGAATCGTGGCCCCGCGCCCGCTGAGCGAGGTGCCGTTCACCCGGATCGTGCCGTTGCTGACCGCCAACCGCGCTGCATCGTTCGTGAGCAGCCCCAGCGATGCGCCCGGCCCATACCCCCAGGTGTCCAGTTCCAGCACGCCGCCGTTCCGAACCGTGACAATGGTGTTCGAATCGTTTCCATTCGCATACAGTTTGCCCGTCACTTTCAGCGTGCCGCCATCGACGGTCGTGTGCCCCGTATAGGAACTGCTGCCTGTCAGGGTCAGCAGGCCCGCACCCGTTTTGGCCAGAGCGCCCACCGTTCCGCCACTCTCGTCATTCACAAGCGTCCCGTCGAACGTGCTGCTCTCGCCGTCCACCCCGACGGTGAAGGACTGGTAACCCGAGGCGTACGTGAGATAGCCGGTCTTGACCGTGCCCGAACCCGTCAATTTGGTAACGCGCACGTTCGCCTCCATTCCCCGGAAAGCCGCGCCGTTGGAGACGCTCAAGGAGGCATGGTTGTTGACCCAGTAGTCGTTGATCGCCCATCCTCCGATGAGTGTTCCCTGCCGAACGTCGATCTGCGCGCCGGACGAGAAGTTCCAGTTGACCGCCCCCGAATTGCCAAAATTGAGTGCTCCCGCGCCAGTCTTGACAAAGCTTCCGGTACCGGACAGATCGGTTTTTGGATTATTAAAGGTGTTGGTAGAAATGTCGTATCCGAGCATGCCAGCCGGCCCCATCACCAGCCGCCCGGAGTTGAGGACCGTGTTTTTAACTGTCAACGTGCCGCCCTCCACCGTCGTGTCCCCCGTGAAAGAATTGGTGACGCCGGACAGCGTCAACGTCCCGTTGCCCTGTTTGGTCAGCCCGCCAGCGCCGCTGATGTTGCCCGCGTACGTCGTCGATGAACCGCCGTTGACGGCGAGCAGTGTGTCAAGTGCCACGAGTCCGCCCGCCTCGCCCGTCAAGGAACCGATTGTCTGAGCCGAGGTCTTCAGAACAAGCGCGGCACCGTTCGTGATGGCCACGGACGTGGCTGCGGGCAGCACGTCTTGGTTCACACCGCTGTAGGTGCCGGTTATGCCCCATTTCCCTTTCAAGTACATCCCGACCATCTGCCGCTCCGTCGTGCTGAGCACATTGGTGTAAATCAGGAGCTCGCCGATGCTGCTGTCGAGAAAGCGGCTTTGTTGGTCCCATGTCCCGATCCGGAAGGCGTTCAGGTTTTTCAAGACCGCTGCGCGGGATGCGCTGCCGTTCGCCGCACCGTTCATGTAAAGCTGATAAGGCCCGCTGTTGTCGCCGATCTCGTCGATCTGTGCCACTCCCGCCGCCATAGTGGTTGTGCCATACCCGTTAGCATTATATACAGCGTAGTTGATCCTCCACCCTCCGGAATTAGCCGTGATGAAATGAACCGATTTTCCATACGTTCCGTCATCGCGCCAGGCCCCGTCCGTCCCGATATAGGTCTGTAGATCATTAAGCGTGGCGTCTTTGTGAACAATGAACAGCGTAAGGTTGCTCACACCGCCGAGACCGCCCGCGCTGAGAAACTGACTGCTGCTCCGTGTGAAGCGCAGGGTGGGCAATCCGTTGATGTCGGTTGTCACCGTCGGCCCGGTGTTCCAACTGTTCGTAGCGCTCCTATTGTTGCCGCTCTGGTCGGCCCAGACCGTCACCTTGCCGCCGCTGTTGGTCGTCACTCCGCGCGTCGCATCCAGCCACAGGGCCAGACCGCTTGAAGGCGGCAAGGGAACAAGACCCAATTGAAGCGTGCCCGCCGCAATGACCGTGTCGCCGCTGTAGGTGTTCGTCGCCGTGAGCGTCAGCGTGCCGAGACCGGCCTTGGTCAGGCCGTTGCTGCCCGAAAGGCCGACACTCAGCGTCGCGACCTTGTTGGACGCCAAGGTGTTCACGCTCAGGGTCGGGATGGTGCCCGCGAGCGTCAGCCTGCCACCCGAACCGGGGATCAGCGTCCAACCGGCCGCGCTGTTGGTGTCCGCGTCTCCGAAGGTGAGGCTGTTGACCGTGCGGTCGTTGTCCAGCGTCACGGCGCGGTCCGCCGTGATGTTGTTCGTGAAAGCGACCGCGTCCGTCGCCGTTCCGCCCGGAACGGCGTTTTCCAACCAATTCGCCGCGGTTCCCCACGAGCCGTTGGCATCGTTGGTCCACGTGCCGTTAGCGGCGCGCGCACTGCCCGCGAAGAAAATGGAGCCCGCCAGCAGCAGACCCGTCACGAGGCTGCAACATCCGTTTGAACGACTGTTCCTCATACACGACTCCTTCCTTCTGTTTGTCACTCACGATTACCCGTTCATCCTTTACGATTTCAAACTCTCAATTCCCGTCTCCGTTCGTGTCCAGCGCATCATAACCCAGTTTCTTGGAAAGGGCATAGGCCAGCGGTTTGACCAGTTTCGCCACCTTCGGGAAATCGGACGGCGGCATGCGCATGGCGGGCGCGACGACCGTCAATGCGGCTACCGGGTAATTCAGATGGTTCAGGACCGGGCAACTGACGCAATGCAGCCCCGCCACGATGCCCTCGGCCTGATCCACACCGTACCCTTGTTTCCTAACCTTTTCGAGTTCTTTACGAAACACAACGCGATCCGTGATGGTCGTTTCCGACCGGCGCGGGAAGGTCATGGCAGCCAGAAGGCGTTCACGTTCGGGTTCCGGCATCCACGCCAAAATCACCTTGCCGGGAGCCGAGCAGTGCAGGCCGAACCGCGCGCCCTGGGCCACCACGATGCTGACCTCGTGAATCGATTGGACGGAGTCCACGACCACCCCTTCCGCGCCCAGATGCGTGTTGATCTGAACCGTCTCGCCCGTTTCGTCACGCAACTGGCGCATGAAGGGGAGCGCCTCTTCGATCAGGTTATACTGGCAGATGGTGGTGTTGCCCAGCGCGAGTATCTTACGAGTCAGGGTGATCTTGCCGGTAACCTCGTCTTTGGCCAGATACTGCAGGTGCATCAGGGTTGTGAGCATCCTGAACGCCCCGCTCTTGGGTATCCCGAGCGTGTCCACCAGTTCCGTGAAAGTCATGCCGTCGGGATGTTTCGCCAGAGTTTCCAGCAGTTCGAAGGCGCGCTCGATACTCGGAATACGATAGCGAAGGCTCGCTTTTTCATCCGCTATTCTGCCTGTCCGGAAAGACTTATCCGTTTGTTTCATACTTGAACCTATTGTTTCATTAGTGAAACCAAGTTCCATTAATAGAATAATATCTCTTTCCCGCTTAAACCGCAATCAGGAATAGTGTAAAAAAACGACGGGGCGAAGTGCAAAATGAAATGCACGCTTTTCGAAAAGTGGGGCAGGCGG
>CAYSXF010000498.1:0-4372 GCA_964434815.1 uncultured Lentisphaeraceae bacterium | reverse complement strand
GTGTAGTTGATGAGCTTGGACTTAGCCAGCATCTCGTTCGGAATGCGCACCAAGCGGTTGTCGAACGTGCGGATGTACGTCGAGATCAATTCGATGCTGTGCGCATACCCCGAGATGCCATCCACCTCGATCCAGTCTCCCGCTTTGAACGGACGCTCCAGCACAAGAAACAGACCGCTGATCAAATTGGAAAGGCTGGTCTGAGACGCAAACCCGATGGCCACGCCCGCCACACCGGCCGCGCCCAGCACCGCCGAGATGTCCACCCCCACGCCGCGGATCAGCGAGAACGTGAACAGCACGACCAGCAAATACTTGACCGCCCGCGAGATCGTGCGCGACGTGTCAGCCCCCACTCGGCGTGTCAGCCCCTTGTGAAGCAGCCGCGCCAGAAAAGAGGAGGCCCAGAGGCCGAAGATCAGCCACGCGCAAATGCCGATGAACGGCAGCACGTAGTCGCCCATCAGGGTGTTCAGCGATGTGAAATCAATCTTCATGGTTTACCGCCCGCACACGCAGCCGCTCAGAAGGGCTGCCTGAATATCGCGCCCGCGATCGCCCGCGCCGTCAGCCCCGAGGTGGGCGCCTCGCGCGGCTCCGTGACCAGCCGCGCGCCAGGAGCCTGCTCGGGCGCCGCATGCCCGAACGTCAGCGAGGCCAGAAAGCTGTTGCCCGTGTACCCCAGCCGGCACTCGTTCGTCCAGAGCTTGCCGTCAGCCGTCTGGTACACGCTCATGTGCCGCACGCTCAGCAGCAGTTGCGAGAACACCAGCGGCTCGCGCGTGCCGTTGTCGACCAGCACCGGGCAGATCGCGCGCCCCACCACGTCGTTCAGCTCCTCCATGCTCTGCCGCGCCCGCGTCGTCAGCGCATACCCGATCTCGCCCTCTTCCGCCGGATGCCCGAACCACGTTTTGGAAAGCACGCGCGTCGGAAACTCGCAAAGCGTCATGGGTCGCTGCCCCGACTGAGGGGCGACCTCGAGGCGCAGCCACACCGGGATCGTCACAAAAAAGAGGCCCTTGTGCTTCGGCGCGATCTCAATATGCGCTTCGGGACGGCTCATCACCGGCCGGTCCGGCAACGCCGGAGCGACATGCATGGCAGTCCCCTCCGACGGCGTAACGAAGCGCTGCCACTCGCTCAGCTCGGGCGCGGACGGCACCTCGTGAAGCGGCTCGAAAAGGCTCTCCGGCTCATGCCTCGACGCCACCTGCCAGCCCTGCCGGTTCCGTATCAGCCAGAGCCGCAACTGCGCCGCCGCGCAGGCATACACAACTCCTTCGCGGCAATCCTGTCTGACCCACAACGAATTCATGCCGCCAGTATATCAATCTGCGGCCCAACATCCAACCGTTCGTTTCGGCAGACAACCTCGCGCAAATCGCGCTTGACCCGGAAACACCCATAACATACCCTATGGATGTATCGTATCTATGGTGTTGGGGACTGCGGTCGAGGACGCCGTCTGCCCCCCATCAAAACAAAAAGGAGCCTTGCATGAGCAACACGTCGGTGCCTTCTTATCTGGAGTGCGCAAAACCCAATCCGGCCGCAAACCGCGCGCCTTGGTATAAAAATACCGCCCCCACCTATGCGGGCATTTTCCTGTGGTTTGTGTTCTGGTCTTACGCGGTAGGGACAGGCACCCCCGGCGGCATCCTTTCGGCCGGTGTCGGCGTGGCCATCGGCAGCGTGCTGGTAGCGGCCCTGCTCTGCCATTTCGGCTTCTATTATCTTCCTGCCCGTTTCGGACAGAAGACCGGCCTGCCGCTCTACATCGTCGGCTCCTCCACCTTTGGCGCCAACGGCGGCTTCCTGCTCCCCGGCTTCCTGATGGGCGTCCTCCAGTTCGGCTGGCTCGCGGTCAACATCTGGGGCTCGTCTATGGCCTTGAATCAGATGTTCGGCTTTACGGGATTCCCGCTCTACGTCGTGATGGCCATCTGGGGTATCGCCGCCGTCGTGGCCGCGCTCAAGGGCATCCAGTACGTGGCGAAGTTCTCCACCTACCTGCCGCTGATCCCTGCGGCGATCCTGCTCGCGCTGGTCGCCAAGACCATCGGCGGGCTCGGCAGCTTTGACCCCGCAGCCCTGGTTGCAGCCTCGGCTGTGAAAACAACCGGCGCGGCGCCCGCCGGCCTGAGCGCGTTCGGCGTTTTCGCCTTCGTGATGACGTACATCGTCGGCTTCTTCGCGACCGCCGGCGCGGCGGGCGTGGACTTCGGCACCGGCTCGCGCAACAAGAGCGACGTCGCGATGGGCGGCCTGATGGGCGTGGCGCTGGCCATCTTCCTCACCGTCGGCGCGGCCGTCCTGATCACAGCCGGCTTCTACGGCACCGCGGCGGGCAAGGCCGCGCTGGTCGCCAAGACGATCGAGCTGAACCCGATGTCGCTGATGAGCCAGATTTTCAGCGCCGGCATCGCCAAGTGGCTGGCCTTCGCGCTGGCGATCACTGCCTTCCCGAGCGCCTGCTTCTCCTCCCTGATCGCGGCGAACTCGATCAAGACCACGCTGCCCAAGGTCAACCCGTGGGTCTCGTGCGGAATCGGCTGCGTCGTCTCCATCGCCCTCGCCATCTCCGGCGTGGCGGGGCAGTGCATCGCGGTGTTCTCCTTCATCGGCGCCTCGTTCGGCCCGATCTGCGGCGCGATCACCATGGAGTACATCCTGAGCAAGGGCCGCTGGAGCGGGCCGCGCGCGGCCTTCAACCCGGCCGGCTGGGTCTCGTGGGCGGTCGGCTTCGCCATCGGCGTGCAGCCTAACTTCGCCGCCCAGTGCGGCTTCACGATCCCTGCGGCGCCCGTCGTGGCCTTCGTCGCGGGCGCGGCCATTTACGCGCTGCTCTCCAAGGCGCAGAGCGCCGTCCTGCCCTATCCGCAGGCCAAGCAGCAGAGCGCCGATTAATCCGGCAGCCGCTTTCTTCGAAGGACGCGCCGCAGGTTGAGGCGCGTCCTTTTTTTCTTTCTGGCACGTTTCGCAAAACTGCTATTTATTTTGCGCATTTCCACCTAGAAACACTCGCTTCCCAGTGATATGCTATTTGGCATAACGAATAACAACGACTCACGCAACGTCGCAAAGGAGTTACAATGATAAAAGTCTCTCGGTTGTTATCTTTGTCGCTCGTTCTAAGCTTCGCCCTCCCCTCCCGAGCCGATATCACCGTGGGAACCGGCAGCACGCTCGTTTACACCAACTCCGAAGCCTTCGGCTCAGGCTTGATCACGCTGAATGCCGGAGCGACCCTTCAGTTCCCCGGCACGCTCGGAGGTTCAGGTGGGCTGAACGAGTATTTACGCTCATACGCATATGGCGTGGGTACGCCCTTCACAACCTCTTACGGCACGTGGTCACGCGTCACCACCAACGTCTATTGGGCCTCGGCGAGCTTCGCGACCAATTACGCGGAGTACGTTTACACCGGCCGCTGGTATACCCCGAGCGCGGGCCTTTACAGCTTCTACGAGAACATCGATGACGGAGCCGCCCTCGCCGTCGACGGCTCGCTCATCTTCCTAGACAACAACTGGAATACGCCGACCTGCGTCCGCAACGTTTCGCTCGCGGCCGGCTGGCACGACCTCGAAGTCCGCCTGTTCAACGCCGGAGCGTTGGGCGGCCCCGTAACCAATGCGCTCTCCTCCGGCATCCTGTTCAGCCCCAGCAACACGCAGATCAGCGTCTCCAACCAGACCAATGCCTTCCCCTTCGCGGACACCGGCAGCGGCAGCGCGCTGCTTCCCATCCACAACGGTGTCATCATGCAGAGGCTCTTTGTCTCTGGCTCCGTCACCTTCGATCTCACCACCTGTAACCTGAGCACCTCGCTGATCATGACCGCCAGCCTCTATCCGACCAACACGGCCGCAGCGAAAATCACCGTGGCAGGCGGAAACGGCGAAATCCTTTTCGGCACTAAAAACCTTGGAAGCCAGTTTACGCCGTTCAACGCCGATGTCGCGTTCACGGGCGTCGCCAATCCCGTTGGCGTCACCTTCCGCGACTATTCCACCGTGGTTTCCTGGCCGACCTCCTGCACCTGGCGCGTCGCAGATAACGCGACCGTCGCACTCTACGGCACCAACATGCTGGGCACAGGCGATGTCACGCTGACGAACTTCAACCTCTACGTGCTCTCGCCCTACGCCATCGCGAACGATGCGACGATCCACGTCCAAGGCACGAGCCTGACCGCAGCCCTCAAGCCCTGCACGCTCGACTCGATCGGCTGGTGGTCCGGACTGGCCGGCTGTACCCTGACCAATGACGTTTCACTGGAGGGCGTCAATCCGACAGCGCTGCTGCCCCTCAACGTCGACATGAATCTCCAGGGCAGAATCACCGGCACCGGCACGGTCTCCAAGAC
>CAYSXF010000497.1:0-4374 GCA_964434815.1 uncultured Lentisphaeraceae bacterium | reverse complement strand
GCTTATCCTTGTCCGCATCGATGAACGCAAGCGCCTTCTCCACTAGCCTCTCCCCGACTTTGCGGCTGTCCCAGTCCGGCAGGCCTGGCCCCGCAACGGGAACCACTCCGCCGTTCAGAGGGCCGGCGGCAAGTTGCGTCACCTTCGCGCCGTCGCCGTCCACACGGTTGTTTTCGATAAAGCAGTATGGCGGCCCCTGATGTCCGCCGAGCAGGACATAGGAGTAGGTGAAACCCCACTCGCGCGGCCCGACTTTCATGGGCTTTGTGAAATCCGCCCTGCCCGCGTCGGTGTTCTCGAAAACGCCGCCATAGTGCAGCTTGCCGAACAGGCCCGTGCGGTAGCCGGCCTCTTGCAGCAAATGGCCGACGGTCTTTTGTCCCGGCAAAAACTGTGGCTCCTGATTCCAGCCCCACGTGCCTCCCGGCAGCCGCCCTCGCCACGTGTAGTTGCCTGTCGCGACGGCGTAGCGCGTCGGCGCGCAGAGCGCAGCCGGGGTATGCGCGTCGGTGAACCGCATGCCGTCACGCGCAAGCTGGTCAAGGTTCGGCGACGGCACTTTCCCCTTTGGGTTGTAACACTGGAAATCGCCCCAGCCCAGATCGTCTGCCAGGAGGAAGATGATGTTGGGTTTAGGAGCCGCCTCGGCGGCGGCCGGTCCGCACAGCGCGGCGATCAGAGTGATGATCGCGAATGAGGCTTTCGAATTATTCCTCAGGTTGGGTCGCGGAGTGGTCATGCACGTTCACCGTTCTTTGCTTTATCTCTTCGGCGGGTACATCGGGTACTCGGTGTTCGGCGTCAACTGACGCTTGAACACAGCATCCAAGCGCTTGACCACCTCCGGATGTTTCGCGGCGAGGTCGGTTGTTTCGTGGAGGTCGGCGGCGAGATCGTAAAGTTCCCACGCCGGGACATGCTCGGGACCGGCCTTGCGCATTTCCTTGCGAATGAGTTTCCAAATCCCGTCGATCACCGCCTGCTGCCCGCCGTACTCGGGGAAGTCGTACGTGAGCGGCGGATGCGGCGCGGCAAGCGGTTTGCCCTCGAAGAGGGCGCGCTGCGAAACGCCGTCGCGCGTCGGTGCGGTCACGCCGAGCACGTCGCAGAGTGTCGGGAGCAGGTCCGGGAACGCGACGATTTCATCGCTCGTCGCTCCGGCGGGCGTATGGCCGGGCCAGCGGACGATGAACGGGACGCGCATCCCGCCTTCGTGGAGGCTGCCCTTGAGGCCGCGCAGGCCGGCAACGCTGTTGAAGAAGCCGGTATCCACGCCGCCTACGTCGTGCGTGGCGCCGTTGTCGCTGGTGAAGATGACGAGCGTGTTGTCGGCCATTTTGTGCTCATCGAGCCATTGCATGACCTGACCGACGTGTTCGTCGAGCGAGGTAATCATCGCGGCGTACGCAGCGTGGGGACGCGGGTGCGGCGCGTAACCTTTGTCGCCGAGGTAGGGCGTCGGATCCCATTCTTTTGGGTAAGTGTCCACGAGGCGCTGCGGCGGCTGCAACGCGACATGCGGCTCGGTGAACGGCAGGTAGAGGACGAACGGTTTCTTGTCCGCCGCGCGCTGGCCGAGCCAGAGCTTGGCTTCGGCCACCAAACGGTCTGGCGCGTAGTCCGTGCCTTTGAACTTTGCGAAATCCGCCCCCTTGCCGTGACCGGGCACGCCGTCGGGCCCGTTGTTGAGCAGCACCTTCTGGTCGTCGCTCCAGAGATATGCCGGGTAATAGCTATGCGCCTTGCGCTGGCACATGTAGCCGAAGAAATGGAAAAACCCGTGCCGTTTCGGGCTGCCTTCGTTGTCGGGCATGCCGAGTCCCCACTTGCCAATGCCGCACGTGGCGTAGCCGGCCTTTTGCTGGATGAGTTCGGCCCACGTCGTGTAGGCGGCAGCCAGCGGGAACTGGCCCTCCTGGCCGGCCACGGCCTCCTTGTTGCCGCGAATCGGCGCGCGGGACAGTTGCAGGCCCGTCATCAACACGCACCGCGACGGCGCGCAGACCGGCGCGCCGGAGTACGCGCGGGTGAAACGTGTCCCTTCCGAAGCGAGCCGGTCAATGTTCGGCGTCCGGATTTTCTTCTGGCCGTAACAGCCGACTTCGCCCCAGCCCAAATCGTCGGCCATGATGAAGACGATGTTGGGTTTGCCGGTCTGCGGGGCATCAGCGGCGTGCAGCAAAGCCGCCGGTGCCTGCAGGACGGTGAGGGCGACGAGTCGTTTCAAGAATGATGTAAGGGAACCTCTGGAAACGGCTTTCCAGGGCTGAGCGGATGGTGATGGTCCCGTTATTGGTGTGGCTGGTTTCATGTCGGCTTCTTTTGTTGGTGTTTATTGCCGTGTGGTCTTGCAATGTCCGCCCTCAATGCCACACTTGCGTGGAATCGCTCCATGTGGCGCCGAAGCTGCCGCGGAGCAGGGCGCGACATGCGCCAGCGCTCGCGGCACCCGGAAGCAGAACGGTGTGCTCGCCCGGCGACTTTTCGCCTAGTTCCAGACGGTGTGCCCATCGCTCTTCAAAGGTCAGAGCGTCCGTGGGCCCGTAACATAGGGTGACTTTCCCGCCGGGTTTCGGGCTGCTGATCACGAGCTTGAGAGCGATTCCGGCGGCGGTTTTCTGAATGTCGTTTACCGCAACGGAGGCAGGCATACGGTCCAGCGCCGTGAGACGTGCGGGCTCCATGTAGTCGGGCAGCGCCTGATTCGTCTTGCAACGAATGATGGGCTTCGATTGCGGGAATTTGGATTGTTCAAGGCCGCCCATGGTCATGCGAAACCATCCGTCCGGAGTGAGTTGGCAGCTCTTTTCAACCGGCTCATTGACCCGGATATCGCCAGCGGACATCTGGTCGATCGGATGCCAGCCTCCCTGGGCGTCGCGACACCATCCCCGATAATCCACGCCGCGCATAATCTGGGCCGTGCGTTCCTTGTCGGGCGGGCCTGGCACTTCAACGAACGAGCCGGGCAATAGCGATTCTCTTCCGCGCTTGGCATGGTGCCATTTGCGGCCCGACGCGTAGAGCTTCCATTGTCCGCTGGGCCGGTCAAAGAAATAGCCGGTGAAAGTGTCGTAGGGATTGCCCGGATCCAGCCTTAAAGCGAGAACGACCGACGTGATTTTCTGTCCTTCGAACGGGTTCCAGCCGCGCGGTTTGACGCCGGTGCCTTCGTGGCCGAAGCCGCCGAATTCCTGCCGCGGATCGCCGAGCGACAGCAGATGGGAAAGGCGCTCGATCGGCGGCTCCTGGGCGCCGCGACCATACGACCACATGGAGAAATTGACACCGCCACTCGTGCCGTTCGGCTTGAACGTAGAGCCGAAATACCCGAAGGGTGTGGTAATGGGCGCATACATGGAATCCTCGCACGGCAAGGGCCGCGCCTCCATGACCCACAGCCGGCATTCAGCGTCGGACTTGGCCAGTTCCGCACTGCCGAATTTGGCGTGAATCGCCGCAGCCCGCCAGCGCGAGCGCACCAGCACAGTTTCTTCCACTCCAGGACCGGTGATGACAATTTGCCTGAGGACGCCAACGTTCCCGGCCTTGCCCGATTTGGGAAAGGCCACCGACAATTCCTGCAGTCCCGGTTTGGTTACCGGCAGTTCAAGGGTCCATGGCTGAGGCGTGGAACCGTCCGAAGCGCGCGTCGTCACCGCCTGCCTGGAGTCCCCGATGCCAATTTCCAGAGTAGCCCCAGCAGCGCTCGCCGGCACGTCTATCCGGACGGACAGCGTCAACGTCGCGGCTTTGGAAAGCCACAGCGGCCAGACCACGCGTTTGCCCGGTTCATCTAGCCCTTCGATTCCCGTCCAGCTTTTGTTCCCATTGAATTCCGCACCCGGATATTTTGGCGTGACCGCATCAGTGAGGTGCAGTCGCCCATAAAAGAAACAGGTGTCCGGCGTCAACACGAGCCGCCCGCCGCGGGAGCGCTGGCCCAGAATGCAGACCTCCCGGTCCGCCTCCTTTCGCAACAGGATGGTTTCCACCGGCGAGGTCAATTGGCCGAGTGCGTCATCGGCGGACGAGCCGGACGTCGCGGCAGCCGGCGCGGCGGTGGCAAACACGGCGGCTACGATCAGAAGCGCGCTGGTGAGGATTGGGCTTGAATGTTCCATCGTTGTCTATCCTTCTCTGTGAACGCCCCCGTCCAAACTACTGGATCTTGATCACCGTGCCTGCTGCGGATAGTACCAAATAAACGCCATCGGATTCCACTTTCAGCTTTTTGCGCGTTCCTGGCGAAATGCCTGTCGCGTCAAGTGCGATTTTTTCGCTGTCCAGCGGGACTGCCGCGTGCAACAGCTTATACGCTGTCTCTTATACACATCTCCGAGCCCACGAGCCAGGCAGAAACATCGTATGCCG
>CAYSXF010000496.1:0-4375 GCA_964434815.1 uncultured Lentisphaeraceae bacterium | reverse complement strand
ATGCAGGGTCATGGCCTTGAGCCAGCCGGGGGCTTCCTTCGCTGCCCAGTCGTTGAACTGCGCATGCTCTTCCGGCGTCCACCACCAGGAGCAGAACCACGGCTCAATGTCCGGATGCCGCCGGAGCGCAATGGCGTGAACGTCTTTCATCAGCCGAGCGAAGGTGATGATCCACGGGCGGCATTTCTCGCAGTCGCAGCCGCCGTAATCATAGGCGAACGCCGTGAACGCGCTGAGCTGAATCCCCGAGTCGGCGAAGTCGTTGAACCAGCGCTCGAAGTTCGCGAGGATGATTTTGCGCGCCTCCGGGTCGCTCGGACAGATGAGCTGGCCAAAGACGCGCGGACTCTTCTTCGCCGCGAACTGAGGCCGAAGCTGGTCGAGATAAACGTGGTTCGGCGTGACGATCAGATTCAGCGCCAGTCCCATTCCCTGCGCGGCCTTAAACGCTTTCTTCTTGTGGTCCAACTGCTCCTTTGCAAGATTCCATACGGCGTCCGATGTATAGGGATTGCAGACGTCGGTGGTGGTGATCCAGTCGCTGTAGCGATTGAACCCCATCCATTTCAGCTCTGCGAGATAAGCGGCCATCTCGCGCGTGCCCATCGCCTCGTAGGCGTTGCCGAAATGCGCGGGACAGTAGGCCTCGCGGATGGGGAAGGGCTTCGCGGGACTCGGGGTTTGCGGCTCAGCCGCGGAGCCGAGCCCAAAAACTAGCAGAAGGGCGGGAAACACAAGGCAACCAGGGGTCTTCATTTGCGGGGCATCTCCTTCGGCTTCACGGTTTCGCGCGGCTCTTCGTGCACGGGCTGGGTGACGCCCTCGAAGGTGTTATTCCGCAACAGCGTGCCGCTGGCGGTCGCTTTGACGAGGATGCCATTGTCACTGTTCCGCACAGCGTTATGCTCGACGAGCGTATCCTCGGTTATTCCCGCGATGACGATGCTCGCGTTGTTGTGCAGGACGTTGCGCCGAAAAATTGCGCCGCGCACAAGGACGCCGTCAAACGCTTTGCTCTCGTCGTACCCCACCGTGCCGAAACTCGCGCTGCGGTGGCCGTAGCCGTTCCCTTCAAGGATCTCGTTGTCGAGAAACTGACAATACCACGACGGCTGATATCCCCAGCCGTGCGGGTTCAGCCCCCAGACGAGAAACCCGTCCATGCGCTTGCCTGTGTTGCCCGCGACGATTGAGTCGTGCGCCGCCGCGTACAGTTGGAACGCGCCGCCGTCTTCGAAAGTGTTACCGATGAACAGGCTCTGCCCTCGGAACGGGGCGATGGAGATGCGGGACGCCGCGTCAGGCTTCACGATCCACGGGCGGTCCACCTGCCACTCGCGCCCGCTGTTCGCGGTGACGAAGCGGTATTGCCCCGCGCCTTTGCCGTCGAGAATCTGCACGGCCGCGCCCGTCCAGTCGGCGTGCGGCTTCGGCGCGTAGTCGCGGAACACAGGGTCGGCCGACAGCGTCAGCTTCGTGCCGTCAACTGCGGAGACGGTTCCGAAGTACGCGCCGCCAGCCGCGTCGAGCGTCATCATCTCGCGGTCGGCTCCGAACATCTGCTGGACGCGGTTGTTGGCGAAGTAGATGTGGCGGCAGTAGTTGCTCCAGAACGTGGTGATGTCGTTGCCGATGGCGAGCAGATTGTCGCCCGCGACAAGGTTGTCCTCGAAGATCAGCCGCTCGGTATTCTCGATGCTGTAGCCGCGTCCGCCGTAGCGGATCTGGTTGCGGGCGATCAGGCCGGTCTTGGCTTTCAAAATATGCACGCCGTAGTTGCTCGCATAGAGGTCGCAGTCGGTGATCTCGAAATTGGTGCCGCGCAGCAGCACGGCCGCGCCGCACTCCTTTTGGCTGGCCGGACTGCGGTGACCGCGGAACTCCTTGCCAGCCTCCTCGACCATGAAATAGGCGTTGGCGCGGATCCTGACATGCCGCAGGAACATCCGCTTGGAGGCAGCCGTATCGCCGATCACATTGCGGTGGTTCTGGCAGTAAAGGCTGAGCGCTTCGACGCCGAAATCGGCGCCTGTGATCAGTTCGGCGGGCGGCTTCTCAAAGTCCGGCCAATACAGGCTGACCAGTTCCATCGCCTCGCCGCGAAGCACGGTGTTCGTCGGAATCTTGAGCGTGTCCTTGACCGGGTAGCGTCCGCGCGGAAAGTAGACGATGCCGCCGCCGTTGGTCTCGGCCGCCTTCAGCGCAGCCGCAAGCGCCTCGGCTGGTTTCGGCCCGAACGCCTTCACATTGAAAACCTCACTTTTCCACACCTCACGCGGCCTGACGGTCACGGTGCCCGCGTCTTGCCACACTGCAGCCTCTCCGAGTCCGTTCCGCACGGACAGGGCATAGTCGCCCGGCGCGATCTCCGGAGGCAGCGTAACCGCCAATGCATAGCAACTGTTTTCATGCGGCACGAGCTCGACGCTTCTGCCGTCGGCTGTGCGCAATCGCATAGCGCTCTTGCCGCCGAAGTTGAGCGACTTGCCGAACACGCGCAGCCAGCCGCCCGGTGTCGCGAACTCGCCGCCGTCGCCGTTCCACCACCACACCTCCGGCTCATTGAGAACATCCGCGTTCGAAACTGCTTGGCCGTTGCGCACGCGGCAAACCCACATATTCAGCGGCCACTCTTTGGGCACGACGACCTTCAGCGACCGTTCGCTTGCCTGTATCGGCCGAAGCTCGGTCCACCCCTTCGCTTCCGGTTTCGATGAGTCCGTCCGGATGCCCAGCTCAACGACGCTGTTGCCGGTGAAGCCCTCGCCCATGACCATCAGTGTCTCGTCTGGCCGCACCGGCTCCGAGGCCCAGATCACCTGCGGCGCGGTGTCAGCGGCGCAGCGCGCAGACAGCGGCACCAGCAGCAAGGAGGTCAAAGTCAGTATCGTGTTTCGTTTCATAACGTTCGCCCCGTTGGCTTGGTTCTAGATCAATCGGCAAGCGGCTACACGCGCAAAAAGATCTTTCGTTGGTAGAGGAAACGGACAAACAGGAAAGCAAGCACGATGCCGACCGCCGCGATCAGCAGGTCGCCGCAGCCTTTCGCGATGTGCCTGTCCGCAAACTGTTGCACGTCGCCGCCGACCAGACGCGCGGCGATGCTGTTGAAGCCGCCGAGGATGTTCTCGACGAGGTAGACCGTGATGGCGTTCGTCCCCATCCACACGAACGGCTGGCACCATGCGCGCTTTCCCCACACATCCACAACCAGATAGAAGCCACCGAGGACCGCTGCGCTATAACCGCCGGCGACGAGCACATAGGACGATGTCCAGATACGCTTGATGACCGGAAACTGCAGGCCCCAGAGGAGCCCAAGCAGGACGCCCAACGCGCCCGCCGCCAGCAGCCACGCGACTTTCTGTCGGCCGCTCCAGCGGGCGCTCGTCAGCAGCCATCCTGCCATGACGCCCAACAGCGTGGTAGCAACAGCGGGAATGGTGCTCAGCAGGCCTTCGTTGGTGTAATAGAGGTTGCGTTTCTTTCCCGGTAGCCAGCGGGCATCCACATAGTGTGTGAGGTTGTGCCCTTCCTCAAACGTGCCGCTGACGGTTTTGGCTTCTCCTGAAAAAAGAACCGCCGGGGCCTGCGCCTGCGTCTCCTTCTTGCCGACTTTGTCATGCATTAGCTGGACATCGGGAAACGGCACAAACGTCAGCAGCGCCCAGTAAACCGCGAGGCAGAGTGCCGCCGCCGCCACAATGCCCTTGCGCGGCAGCAAGACATACAGCGTCGCCGCGACGAAGTAGCACAGCGCGATGCGCGGGAGCACACCGGAGAGTTGCACATCGGGCCACGCCCGCGTCACGCCGCCGTAGTAGAAAACGCCGAGGACAAAAAGCAGCACGCTGCGCCGCGCGATACGGAGGAGCGCACCCTTGCGTCCGGCCGTGGCCAGCAGGCGATCCATGGACAGCACGATGGACACGCCGACAATGAAAAGGAAGAGCGGAAAAACCAGATCGTAGAACCGGAAGCCCGCCCAGTCCGCATGATCCAGTTGGGCCGCCAGAAACCGGGTGAAGGGCGTCTGGCTCATGCGGTTCAGCGCCTGCACCAGCGCGTCCGCGCCGATGATCCAGAACATGTCGAACCCGCGCAGCGCATCGACCGAGACCAAGCGCTGGCCGGAAGACTTGGCATCAAGCGTATTCATTTTTAAATCTCCAACCGTAATTTATCCTAAAGCGGTTGAAGGTTGCGAACCTTTTTCGTTTCGATGGCAGTCGTCTTCACTTGGTCTCTTCGTGTCCTTTTTCCAGTTCATTTACATCAGCTAGGCGGTCGAAGTCGAGCTTGACGACCCACCCGGCCGTGGGCCTGTCTCTTATACACATCTCCGAGCCCACGAGACAGGCCGAAACCTCGTATG
>CAYSXF010000495.1:0-4378 GCA_964434815.1 uncultured Lentisphaeraceae bacterium | reverse complement strand
CATGCGGGCGCTGAAGGTGACGCTGCAGGATGTGCTGGAGGCGGTGGGGCAAAGCAACCTGAACGTCGGCGGCAAAGTCATCGAGGAGAGCGGGCTGGAGTTCGTCGTGCGCGGGCTCGGCCTGATCGGCTCCGCGGCCGACCTGGAGACCATCGTCCTGAAGCAGAACGCAGGCACGCCGGTGTATCTGCGCGACATCGCCACGATCCAGCTCGGCGGCGATTTCCGGCGCGGCGCGCTGGACGTGGACGGCAGGGAGGTCGTGGGCGGCGTGGTGGTGATGCGCAACGGGGAGAACGCCCTGGCCCTGATCCGGCGGGTCAAAGAGAAGATCGCGCAGATCGCGCAGAGCCTTCCTCCCGGCGTCAGCATAAGGCCCTTCTATGACCGCAGCACGCTCATCGAGCGCACGCTGGCCACGCTGAAAAAGGCGCTGGTCGAGGAAATCATCTTGGTGGTGCTCGCGCACATCGTTTTCCTCTGGCACTTCCGCAGCATCCTGATCGTCACCCTGCCGCTGCCGATCTCGATCCTGATCTCGTTCATCCTGATGCGCCAGTTCGGAATCAGTTCGAACATCATGTCGCTGAGCGGCATCGCCATCGCCATCGGCGTGCTCGTGGACGCTGGGATCGTAATGACCGAAAACGTGCTCCGCCACTGCGAGCGATGGGAGGAGCGGCGGGGAGGTCGGACGCGGCTCACACCGACCGAAACACGGGCTGTGACGCTGGAGGCCGCCCGGCAGGTGGGCCGGCCCATCTTCTTCGCGATGCTGATCATCATCCTGGCCTTCGTGCCTGTCTTCACGCTCACGGGCGAGGAGGGCAAGCTGTTCCATCCGCTCGCCTTCACCAAGACGTTCGCCATGGTCGGCGCCGCGCTGCTGGCGATCACGATGGTGCCGGTGCTCTGCTCCTTTCTCGTGCGCGGGCCGTTCCTGCCGGAGGCGCGGAACTGGATGATGAGGCGCCTACTCGGCATCTACGCCCCGGCGCTCGACTGGTCCCTGGCGCACCGCAGGATCGTCCTCGGCTCGGCCGCAGGGCTGCTGGCGCTCGCGCTGACGCTGGCCTTCGGCCTGCCGCGCCCGCTGGCCCGCGCGCTAGAGTCGTGGAACTGGCACCGGGCCGCCCGGCTCGCGGGCGGCATGGGAAGCGAATTTATGCCGGCGCTGAACGAGGGCAGCCTGCTGTTCATGCCGGTCCTGCTCCCCAGCACGTCGCTGACCGAGATCAGGCGGCTCATCGCCTGGCAGGACGAGATGATGAAGCAGGTGCCGGAAGTCCAGTCCGCCGCAGGTAAGCTGGGCCGCGCCGAGACGGCCACCGACCCCGCGCCGGTCGAGATGATCGAGACCACCATCGAGCTGAAGCCGCAGGCGCAGTGGCGGCCCGGCATGACGCAGGAGAAGCTGATCGCCGAGCTGACTGAAAAGCTCAGCCAGGCACCGGGCTGCGTGCCGGGGTTCCTGCACCCCATCGAGGGGCGGCTCCTAATGCTGAGCACCGGCATCCGCGCCCAGGTGGGCGTGAAGATCTTCGGCGACAACCTCGACGCCCTACAGAAGAAAGCGCTGGAGATCGAGCAGGTCATCCGCACCATTCCTGGCGCCGCCGGCGTCGCCCCCTCGCGCATGCAGGGCAAGCCGTATGTCAATGTCGAGGTGGACCGCGTGGCCATGGCCCGATACGGCCTGCGGGCGCAGACCGTGCTCGACGCGGTGGAGACCGGTCTGGGCGGTAAGAACGTGACCACCACCATCGAGGGCAGGCAGCGGTTTCCCATCCAGGTGCGCTACCAGCGGGACGACCGCGACGACATCGGGCGCCTGGAGGACGTGCTCGTGTTCGCGCCGGACGGGCGGGCGATCCCGCTCGGCCAGGTCGCTAAAGTCCGGCGCGTGACCGGCCCCAGCGAGATCGACAGCGAGAACGGCCGGCTGCGGGCCTTCGTGCAGGCCAACGTGCAGGGACGCGACCTCGGCGGCTTTGTGAAAGAGGCCCGGCAGCAGCTCAAGCGCGACATCAAGCTGGATCAGGGAATGACGATCGAATGGGCCGGCCAGTACGAGAACCAGCTCCGCGCCCAGCGCACGCTCCAGGTCATCGTGCCCACCGTGCTCGGCATCATCTTTTTGTTGCTCTTCATCGTTTATCGCTCCGCGAAAGAGGCGGCCCATGTGATCCTGGCCGTGCCTTTCGCGCTGACCGGCGGCGTTTTTCTTCAATATCTGCTGGGGTATAATTTCAGCGTCGCCGTCTGGGTGGGCTACATCGCGCTCTTCGGCACCGCGATCCAAACCGCCATCATCATGGTGGTCTACCTGCAGGAGTCCGTGCACAACAAGCGGTCGGAACGGGGGCGGGCCTTCGGCCACGCGGACCTGATCCAGGCCGTGAAGGACGGCGCGAAGCTGCGGCTGCGGCCCAAGGTGATGACGGTCGCCACCACCGTGGCCGGCCTGCTGCCGATCATGTGGAGCATGAGCACAGGCTCTGAGGTGATGCGCCCGCTGGCCGCGCCCGTCATCGGCGGCATGCTCAGCAGCTTCATCCACATCATGATCGTCACCCCCGTGCTTTTCGCCTGGCTGCGCGAACGCGAGATGAAACAGGCCAAGGAGATTCTATGAATCAGGGCTTTCTGTTGCGCTCAGCGCACCGACCTCAAATCCCGATGCACCCACTGACCACTGACTAATGACCACTGACTAATGACCACTGACCAATGACCACTGACCAATGACTAATGACCAATGACTAATGACCAATGACTAATGACCAATGACCAATGACCATTGACCATTGACTATTCACAACCACGTGCCCTCAGAAGGCACAGAAAGGACGAAATGAAAAGCGCACTGACCGTGAAAAACATGACCTTGGCGACCGGCCTATTGTTGGGCATGACCGCCGCAGCGGCTGAGACAAACGATCTGGCGAAAGCCGCTTTGGCGGCAGGCGCGCTCAAGCCTTGCTGCTGTTGCGAAGCGTCGGGTTCCCAGATGATTTACAACCCCGCGTTCGGCGACGACATCTATCACACCCACCCGGCGGGCGGCGGAATGATCAGCTACAAATATATGCACATGAGCATGGACGGCCTGCGCGCAGGCACGTCGCGCGTCGGCCGGAACGAGGTCGGTTTCATGCGAAACAAGCAGTACGAGTACATGATGATCCCGACCAGCATGGACATGGACATGCACATGCTGATGGCGATGTACGGCGTCACGGACCGCTTCACGGTCATGGCCATGGGCAGCTATTTGGTCAATGACATGGACATGCTGATGGACATGGGGCCGATGATGCCCATCAGGCGCGAACCGACCATGCACACGGAGGGCTGGAGCGACACCGAGCTGCGCGGCATCTACCAGGTGAGCGACGACTTTAACGGCAGCCTCGGGCTCAGCCTGCCGACCGGCGATATCGAGCAGTCTTCGAAGATGATGAGGTGGGAGTTCCGCGATCCCTACGACATGCAGTTGGGCTCGGGCTCGTTCGACCTCAAGCCTGCGCTGACCTATAGCCACCTGACAGCCGACAAGCTGTGGAACTGGGGCTCTCAAGCCATGTACACCTGGCACACCGCAGAGAATCAGAACGACTACCGGCTCGGCGACAGCGTCAAGCTGGACACCTGGCTCCAGCGGGCGCTCGGTCCGGCGAGCACCTGGCTGCGGTTCGGCTATAGCGATACGGACCGGATCCACGGGCGCGACCCTGAAATCCAGAAACTGCTCTACCATTCCGACCCCATGATGCCGATGAAGTGGGCGCCCACGCCGGATGCCGATCCCGGCAACTACGGCGGGCAGAGGCTTGACTGCGCGCTCGGGGTGAGCTTCAAAGTCGGCCCCGGCAGCATCGGCGTCGAAGGCGGCGTGCCCCTGTATCAAGACCTGAACGGCCTGCAATTGGAGACCGACTGGTTCCTGACGGTCGGCGCACAGATTATGTTCTGACCGCGTTTTCACACAACTGGGCGTGGGCGAAACTGATTTTCCCGAAAGGGAGATCAGTTTCTTTTTTTTGCTATCACCCGGGTCTTGTGCCTAATCCCCATTCCCGGGCAGCCACCTCTTCTTATCGACTTACCGTCTCTCACCAATAACCAATAACCAATGACCAATGACCAGTGACTAATGACCCGCAATAGGGACAAAACACCATTGTAAAAAACCTGCCTCACGCGTAATCCAGTCTCACGTTCTGGCGGGATTATTCCCCATAGTCATCAACCAACAAAAAAAGCACAATGCGCACTGTTACGAAGAACAAGTCATGCAGCACCGTGATGGAGGAGGACACTATGAACAGCTGTCTCTTATACACATCTGACGCTGCCGACGAATAGAGAGGTGTAG
>CAYSXF010000494.1:0-4380 GCA_964434815.1 uncultured Lentisphaeraceae bacterium | reverse complement strand
TATGAACACACACCTGACACGGCGAGAGATGATCCGACGCGCGGCTGGCGGCGCGGCTGGCCTGTGGCTGGCCGACAGCCCTGCCGTGCGCGCGTGGGCGGCGACACCGCCGGCCCTGGGCGGAGGCAAAGCGAAGTCGGTCATCCAAATTTGGCTGTGGGGCGGGCCGCCGCATCTCGATACGTTCGACCCCAAGCCCGAGACCGGCAACGAATACGCCGGGCCGTTCAAGGCGATCGAGACCAACGTGTCCGGCATCAGGATCTGCGAACTTCTGCCGCTCTTGGCCAAGCAGGCCGACAAGTATGCGCTTATCCGCGGTATGACGCATGGCAGTAACGCCCATGAGACCGCGACCTACATGGTGCAGACCGGCCGCCAGGCGGGCGAGCGCGTGATCTATCCCGGTGTCGGCGCGGTCGTATCGCGCTTCCGCGGCGCGGGGGGCGGGTACACGGGGCAGCTTCCTCCGTACATCGTGCTGACCGAGCCGCTCGGGCGCTTCGATGAGGCTGGCTTCTTGGGGCTGCGCTACAAACCGTTCGTCACGGGGGGCGATCCCTCTCAGCCGAAGTTTCTCGTCGAGGGCATCGCGGCGCAGGGCATCACCGACGAGCAGCAGCGCGACCGGCGCGAGTTGCTCAACAAGCTGAACACGCTGCCGCGCGCGTTGCCGGAGAACGCGGCGCTTAAGGCTCTGACGCGCTCCGAGGACCAGGCCTACGATATGATTCTCGGCGACGGCGCGAAGATTTTCGATCTCTCTTCCGAAAAAGCCGATTTGCGCGACCGCTACGGACGCAACAAATTCGGCCAGTCCTGTCTGATGGCGCGGCGCCTGGTGGAAAAAGGCGTGCCGTACGTCACCATCAACTACAACGGCTGGGACACGCACAAAGATAATTTTGCGATCTTGCGCCGCAAATTGCCCGAGTTGGACAAGGGCGTGGCGACGCTGCTTCAGGATCTCTCCGAGCGCGGTCTGCTGGACAGCACGATCGTATGGTGCGGCGGCGAATTCGGGCGCACACCCAAGGCCGACTGGGCGGCTCCGTGGAACGGCGGGCGCGGGCATTGGGGAAAAGCGTTCAGCACGCTGGTCGCTGGCGGCGGGTTCAAGGGCGGACATGTGGTCGGCGCCACTGACGCGCGGGGCGAAGAGGTGAAGGTGCGGCCGGTGCGGCCGGTCGATGTCATCGGCAGCATGTATGCGCTGCTCGGCATTGGCGATCAGGCAAAACACCTGCGGCCGCAGGGCGACGACGCTGTTGCGGCACCTGCCGAAACACTCAACCTTCTGAAAGAGATCATGTGATGATGAGAATGCTAAAGCGGACGGATACTCATGTCGGAACGGGTAGGGACGCCTCCCCGAGGCGTCCGCGGACGGATCGGCGAACCGTCCCTGCCGGCGAAAAGACCGCTGCCTGCGGAGCGGGAATTAACGATAGGGTAACTCGAACGCTGAACTCCGAACATCGAACTCCGAACGCTGAAGTTATGGACGAGCTATATTCTCGACTATGTATGCGCAGGGTGTCCGGCAAAACGCTGTTGTGGGCGTTAGCAGGGGCGTTGTTTGCGTCGCACGCGATGGCCCAGGCTCAGCGCGAGGCGCACATCGGCTACGTTTATCCTGCGGGGGGGCGGCAGGGGTCAACGTTCGAAGCGGTGATCGGCGGAGCGAATTTGGGTGAGGCCACCGAGGTGACGGTTTCCGGCGCGGGCGTTCACGCGGTCATCGCCAAGCAGGAGCGCCAGGTGACGCCGAAAGAGCAGCAGGAGCTGAAGGAGCAACTCAGCAAGATCAAGGACAAGCGGATGCAGGGCGAGCGGCTGAGCGCCGAAGATCTGGAGATGGCGGCCAAAGCCAAGGACCGGCTGACGACCTTCGGGCGGAAGCTGGCCAACCCGTCGCTCGGCGAATTCGTCACGATCAAAATCACGGTGGAGGCCAGTGCGGAACCGGGTGTCCGCGAACTCCGTCTGCTGTCGCGCGCCGGGCTGTCGAACCCTCGGACGTTCATTGTCGGACAACTGCCGGAGTACAGCAAGAAGGACTGGAAGAACGTTCCGAAAGCGAAGTTCAATATGGAGCCGCAGATCGACCAGACGCCGTCTCCGGTGACGATTGCGCTGCCAGCCACCGTGAACGGCCAGCTTCCGCCCGGCGGCGTGGACACCTACCGGTTCAGTGCGCGTGAGGGGCAGCACCTGGTCGTTGCCGTCAGCGCGCGAGAGTTGATCCCGTACCTGGCAGACGCCGTGCCCGGCTGGGTGCAGGCCACGGTGGCCCTGCTCGACGCGCAGAGCAACGAGGTCGCTTATGCCGACGATTACAAATGCCGTCCCGACCCTGTGATCTTCTACAAAATCCCGAAAGAGGGCGTCTATTCGCTCAAAATCCATGATTCGCTCTTTCGCGGCCGCGAGGATTTCGTCTATCGCATGACCGTGGGTGAAGTGCCGTTTGTGACCGGGCTGTTTCCGTCCGGCGGCAGGGTCGGCACGAAAACAAACGTCGGCATCAGCGGCTGGAATTTGCCGTGCGCATTTGCCGACTTGGACTTCAAAGGCAAGCAGCCAGGCATTTATCCGTTTCAGGTCAGTCGGCTGGCCAATTCGGTGCCGCTGCTTCTAGACACGTTGCCTGAATGCTACGAGAGAGAGCCCAACGATACGAAGACGAACGCAACGACCGTAGTCCTGCCCGTCATTGTGAACGGGCACATCGACCGGCCCGGCGACTGGGACGTGTTCCGCTTCGAGGGGCATGCCGGCCAGCAGGTCGTCGCGGAAGTCTATGCGCGCCGGCTCGATTCGCCGGTGGATTCGGTGCTCCGGCTTTTCGACCCGTCAGGCAAACAAGTCGCAATCAACGATGACCGCGAGGATAAAGGGTCGGGCTTGAACACGCACCACGCGGACTCCTATCTCTCGGTCAGGCTGCTGTCGGACGGCTGGTACTCGGTCTATCTGGGCGACACGCAGCGCGGCGGCGGCCCGGCGTACGGCTACCGGCTGCGGCTCAGCGCGCCCCGGCCCGATTTCGAACTGCGGGTGACGCCTTCCAGCCTCAACGTGCGCGGCGGGGCGAGCGTCCCGATTGCAGCCTACGCGCTGCGCAAGGACGGCTTCACGAATGAGATCGCGCTGGCGCTGGTCGATGCTCCGAAGGGCTACCGCCTGACCGGCGCCGTCATATCGGCCAATCAGGATCAAGTCAAGTTCACGCTGACCGCTCCGCTGTCGGCTGCGCGCGATCCGATCGCGCTGTCCATGGAAGGGCGCGCGATCCTCCAAGGCTACCCGGTCGTCCGGACTGCCGTGCCGGCGGACGACATGATGCAGGCGTTCGCTTACCGCCACCTGGTCCCGGCGCAGGAATTGAAGGTTGCACTCACAGGCCGCCTCCGTCCCCGCAGCGAGATGGCCGTGCTCAGCCCGAAGTCGGTTCGTTTGTCAGCGGGCGGAACTGCGCGTCTGGAACTCGATCTGCCCGTCGGAGGGTTCATTCACGACATCGCGTACGAACTGGTCGATCCGCCGGACGGCATCAGCATCAAGGAGATGACGCCGAACGGAGTCGTGCTTCAAGCTGATGCGGCGAAAGTGAAGGCGGGGCAGAAAGGCAATTTGATCATTGCCGCCTCGGGCACGCCGGCCCAGGCTGCGGACGCAAAACGGCCCGCGAACATGAATTTCCGCTTTCCGCTCGGGGCTTTCCCTGCGCTCGCCTACGAGATCACGCCGTAGCATGCTACTGCGGGTAGGCGATTTGGTTCGTGTGGGCATAGTGTGTGGTGGCGGGTGCGTGTCTTCAGCGGTAAGGCCTTCGAAATGACCTCGCGAAAATAGTCTGCACAAAAAACGGATGGTTGCGCGTGGTAGGTGTGGGAATGAAATCATGAGCAGACGCGCCGACATCATCCGGAAGTTCTACGAGCTGAACCGCCAGGGGCTGTTCAGCTACGCGCTGACGGTGACCGGTGATCGGGCGCGAGCCGAGGATGCGGTCCATGCGGCAATCGAGAAAATCATCGCCCGCCCGGTCCTGCCGCTGAACCTGAAACTCTACGCGTTTCGCTGCGTCCGCAACGTGGCGGTGAGCGCATGGCGGAAGAATGAATCGCGGCGCGTGGACTATTTTGAACTCGAATCATTACCCGCAGATTCGCCTGACTGTTGGCGCGCGGAGAGGGTGGAATCTGCGCTGGCGAAACTGGGTGATGACGAGCGGGAGGCTGTGACGTTGAAGATCTTCGATGATCTCACGTTCCGGGAGATCGCGACGATCCGCGGTGCGAAGCAGAACACAGTTGCATCGCATTACCGGCGGGGCATCGAGAAACTGCGCGAGCTTCTCGCGGAGGACAAACC
>CAYSXF010000493.1:0-4386 GCA_964434815.1 uncultured Lentisphaeraceae bacterium | reverse complement strand
CGGTGCGGCCCACATCGACTCGGCGCATTTCAGCGGGACCGGCGTTATCAATGTGACTCACGGACCGGAAACGATTTTCCTCGTCAAATAGAGGGCTCCATCGGTCAGAAGAGTTCTTGCTGTTGGTAAGGGGCGACTGCGGCAGGAGGGGGAGCGGACGGTTTTGTCGGTTGAGGGACGGTGCTGCCGGAGAGGAGCGCGCGAAGGCCTGCCTCGTCTAGCACGTTGGTGCCAAGGTTGCGGGCCTTGGTGATTTTGGCAGCTCCTGCATCTGTGCCCGCCACGAGAAAGCGCGTGTTTTTTGAAACCGCTTCTTGCACGATACCGCCCGCGTCCTTGATCCTGTCGGCATATTCATTGCGTGGCAGCGAGAGCGTGCCGGTCAGCACGAAGGTCACTCCTGCCAGCGGCGCATTCACTGCTGCCGCGGTTTTCGCTTTCGCCTTCGGGTCGATGCCGAGCGCATGCAGGCGCTCAAGATAAGCCTTGCCGTATTCAGAAGCAAAGAAGCCTAGCACGGCTTTGGCCGCTTCGGTCTTAATCACGCAGCTGTATTGGGATGGCAGCGCGGTCGCGGGCGTTTTCGCGGCGACGCCGGCAGCGACCAGATCGTCGCCCAGCACGCCGATCTCGCCGCAGATGCGGTTGAAGCGCGTCTGGCGCGCTTCGCGCTCAGCATCGTCCTTCGGGCGTTGGAGCGTGGAGCGCGGGTTGACTGTCGCTGCCAGGCTATAAAGGTCGTTGAGCCGCAGGACGGCTGCGAGGACCGGCGAGTTGGGAAGCTCAGAAAAGTGCGCATGGGCTGAGGCGATCTGCTCAGCGACGGTGACGCCGACGTTGGGGATGCCTGTCGCGAAAAGCCAGCGGTCGAGAGTGAGCGTCCGGGCCGCTTCGAGCGCTTCGAGCGCGGTCTGGGCGTTCTTGCCGAACTTGCGAGTGCCGCTGGTCGCGTCGCCGATACGGAAGTCCTCCAGTTGCGACAGGGTGAGCGAAAAGAGGTCGAGCGGATCTTTGACCCAGCCTTGCGCAACGAGGGCTTCTGCGACCTTGCCGCCGATGGCGCGGATGTCAAGCGCATCGCGCGAGGCGAAATGTTCGAGGCGCCCGACGCGCTGCGCCGGGCAGGCGGGGTTGGTGCAGCGCTGGGCCACCTCATCGCCGAGCCGGGCGACCGCGCCGCCGCATTCGGGGCAGGCGGCTGGCATGGTGAAAACCGTTTCTGTGCCGTCGCGCTTGTCGGTGAGGACGCTCTCGATGGCGGGAATCACGTCGCCGGCTTTGACAACCCAGACGCGGTCGCCGATGCGGATGTCTTTGCGCGCGATCTCGTCGGCGTTGTGGAGCGTGGCGCGGGCAATTTCTGACCCTGCAAGCAGGACGGGCTCCAGTTCCGCGACAGGGGTGAGCACGCCGGTGCGGCCGACCTGCACGGTGATCTTCCAGATCCGGGTTTCGGCGCGTTCGGGCTCATACTTGAAAGCCCGCGCCCAGCGCGGAGATTTGGCGGTGGCTCCGAACTGGGCGTAGATGTCACGGCGGTTGACTTTGACGACTGCGCCGTCGATCTCGAAGGGGAAGTTGTGGCGTTGCGCCTCAAGTTCGTCGATGGCGGCGAGCACGGCGTGAATGTCGACGCAGAGACGCTGCCAGGGCGGAGTTTTGAAGCCCCAGTCAGAGAATTTATTGAGCATGCCGCCATGCGTGGGAAAGGTGGTTCCTTTGACCGCGCCTGCAGCGTAGATGACGGCTTCGAGCGGGCGGCGCGCGACTTCACGAGGGTCGAGCTGCTTCAGCGACCCCGCGGCGGCGTTGCGCGGATTCATGAAGGGCTCTCGGCCGGCTTCCTCTTCGCGACGGTTGAGGTCGGCGAAACCGGTGCGGGTCATATAGACCTCGCCGCGCACTTCAAGCAGGTCGGGCGCGTCGGTGAGGGAGAGGGGGATCGAGCGGATCGTTTTGACGTTCGCGGTGATGTCGTCGCCGACCTCGCCGTTGCCGCGCGTGGCGGCGCGCGTGAGCAGCCCTTTTTCGTAGAGCAGAGAGAAGGCTACACCGTCGACCTTGGGTTCGACCACGTAGTCCCAGACCTCGTCGGGAAGTTGGCGGTGCAGAAAGGCGTCGAAGTCGATGAGGTCGTCGCGCGAGCGGGTCTTGTCGAGGCTCATCATGGGCGGGTTGTGGCGCACTTGCTTGAAGGCCGAGAGGGGTGCGCCGCCGACGCGCTGCGTGGGCGAGTCGGGGGTGAGCCACTCGGGATGCGCCTGCTCGATGGACTCGAGCTCGCGGTAGAGCGCGTCATAGTCGGCGTCGCCGATCTCGGGGCGCGCCTCAACGTAGTAAAGGCGGTCGTGACGGCGGATTTCGGCGCGGAGATGTTCAATGCGGGAAAGAGACATGGTAAATATCAGTTAGGAGTTTGGAGTTAGGAGGTGTTGAAGTTGAGGCGTGATCTCATCGACGGCGCGGATGCCAGCGGCAATCGCTTCAGGGCCGCGATGAAAATCGAGCGTCATGATGTCGCCGACTTCGGGTTGGATCAGGATGTCCGGCGGGTTGAGGGCGAGCTCGCGGCGGGTGATCTGGTTTTCGACCAGGCGGAACGAACGGGTGAGCACATCGAAGATGGAAAGGGTGTCGGACTCTTTTTTTTGGGGGGCAATCCAACGGTGAGAAGTTCCTGTCGCCGGTGTAGGCCGCTGCGGCATGAGTTTGCCGAGCGACTCGATCAGTTGGGTGATGCGCTCGGGCGGGGCAGCAAGTAGAGGTTTCTTAGCGAGTTTGCGCTTTTGGGCAGAAGCACGCAAGTTGACGTCGACGGCAATGACGAAGTCAGCTCCCATGGAACGGCAGACGGAGACCGGCAGCGGGTTGACGAGCCCGCCGTCGACGAGGTGGTGTCCGTTAAGGAGGGTGGGCGTGAAGATGCCGGGAATGCCGATGCTCGCGCGGATCGCATCGAACAGGTTGCCGGACTGGAGAACGACCTCCTTCTCTGTTTCGAGGTTGGTTGCGACTGCGGCATAAGGGATGTTAAGGCTGGAAACGGCGTGAACGCGGATCACGCTTTTCAGCAGCCGCATGGCTTTATTGCCGGTCAGGAGGCCGGAGCGCGGGAAGCTGACGTCGATCAGAAGCTGGGCCACTTGTTTCCAGTCGAGGTGGGTAGCAAGATCCTCCATCATATCGATGCTGTCGGAGGCGTAGAGGGCGGCGGCGATCGCTCCTGCGCTTGTGCCCGCGATGCACGTAGGCCGGAGGCCGAGCTCGTTCAGACGTCTCAACACGCCGAGGTGCGCCCAGCCGCGCGCGCCGCCGCTGCCGAGGGCAAGTCCGATCTTGGTGGGTTGGCGTGAAAGAGTCATCGGTCAAAGAATACACAATTTCTTTTCCAAGGTAAACCGGCGATAAGTGGTCGTCATCTGTGCGTGGCACATTCCTGCAAGCGTGCGGCTGGGTCTTGGCGATAGTACTGCCTGAATTCCTCGTATAGCGCGGGGTGTTCCCGCTGGAGGTCGAGCGGCTTCTCGAAAAACAGCTCGGTCACCACCGCGAAAAATTCCGCTGGCCGTGTCGCGCCATAGGCGCTGATCAGCGACGGTGTGCCCGCCGCGACATCCTCCTGCAGGCGGTGATATTCAGAGCCGAGCACCTGCGCCCAGTCGCGATACATGGATCTGCTATACAGGATGGGAGCGCCGTTCATGGCATCGTCCAGTTGGTCGAGCTGGTGCGCGAACTCGTGGAAAACGACGTTCATTCCGTCATCCGGGTTCCTCGCGCCACACACCGTGTCAGGCCAGGACAGCACAACGGTGCCGGTGCTTGACGAGAGTCCAGCCACCGGCAGATTCGTCACTGATACGATGCCCGACTGGCACCGCTCTTCCTGTTCGAAGTTGAAGCTCTGCGGATAAACAAGAACGCTGACCAGCCGTTCGTAATAGTCGTGGCTGATGTTCAGCAAGAGCAGGCACGCCTGAGCCGCAACGGTGACTTTGACCTCGTCGGTGATGCGCATGCCGGCGCATCCCTCGAAATGTTTCTCGCTGATAAACACCTTGATGAGGTCCTCCAGACGCTTCCGCTCGTCGGGGTGGAGGCACCGGTAACAGGCCACGTTTTTATCAATGATTTGAGACCACGCGAGCGGGAAAGGCTCCTTGCAGAGCTGCTCCCTGTGATGATCTCGGAACGGGTGAAAGATGCCCATCCAACGCCTCCTGTTGTCCAGTTGACCAACCTGTACGGTTGCCCTTGAATACGATAGTACAATAACATGACAAATCTTCCGCCGCAACAAGGCGCGATGGGAAAATCGGGGTTGACTATCCCCGCCTTCTTCCTGTCTCTTATACACATCTCCGAGCCCACGAGACAGGCAGAAAT
>CAYSXF010000492.1:0-4390 GCA_964434815.1 uncultured Lentisphaeraceae bacterium | reverse complement strand
GGCGCAACATCCGCACGCTCGAAGCGGTGACGGGCGTGAACATGCTGATCGACGATACGCCCGAAGCGGTGGTGATCTCCGGGTTCGACCCCGTGCGCCGCGAAATCGCGCGGCAGGCGCTTGAGCAGCTCGTGGCGGACGGCCGCATCCATCCGGCGCGCATCGAAGAGGTCGTTAAGAGCGTGACGGAAGGAATGGAAAAAGCCATTTACGAAGCGGGTGAAGCTGCTGCTTACGAGGCGCAGGTACAGGGCGTGCTGCCGGATGTGCTGCGGTGCATCGGGCGCCTGAAGTTCCGCACGAGTTTCACCCAGAACGTGCTGCGCCATTCGGTGGAAGTCGCGCACCTGATGGGCATGATGGCTTCTGAGCTCGGGCTCGATCCTGCGCTGGCCCGGCGCATCGGTTTCTTCCATGACATCGGCAAGGCGCTTGACCACGCGGCCGAAGGGTCGCATGCCGTGATCGGCGCGGAGTTCCTCAAGCAGCATGGCGAAAACGACGTCGTAGTCAACGGCGTGGCCTCGCACCATGACGACGTGACGTCGGAGGGCCTGTACGGAGTGCTTTGCTCGGCGGCGGACGCGATCTCCAGCTCTCGCCCCGGCGCGCGCAATGAGACGCTGGGCGTCTATGTGCAGCGGCTCGAGAAGCTGGAGGGGATTGCCAATAGCTTCCCCGGCGTCAAGAAAACCTTTGCCGTGCAGGCTGGGCGCGAGGTGCGCGTGATCGTGGACCCCGGACAGGTGACCGACAACGACGCCATGGTGATGGCGCGCGACATCAGCCAGCAGATCGCGGCGAACATGCAGTTCCCAGGGCAGATCAAGGTGGTCGTTGTGCGCGAGATGCGATGCGTGGAGTACGCCAAGTAGGGGCGAATCATCGTTCGCCCGCTTGAAGCGAAAAAAGGCTTTTTAGTGATGAAGATTCTGTTGGTCGGCGATATTGTCGGAGGCCCCGGCAGGCGCATTTTCCGCGACGTCGTGAAGAGGTTGCGAGAGGAGAATGCGGTGCATGTGGTGATCGCCAACGGCGAGAACGCTGCCGCTGGCAACGGCATTACGCTGGCGCTGGCGGATGAGCTTTTCAAGTCCGGCGCGGATGTCGTGACACTGGGGGACCATGTTTGGGGGCAGAAGGATCTGGAGAGCACGATCGGCAGCGAGAAGCGTCTGGTGCGTCCCCTCAATTTTCCGCCTGGAGCGCCCGGACAGGGATGCGTCACAATCCAAACATCTTTCGGACCGATTGCGGTGGTCAACTTGCTCGGACGCGTCTTCATGAACCCGATGGACTGTCCGTTCCGCGCCATGGATGCGTTGCTCAAATCGCTGCCTTGCAATGTGCCCGTGCTGGTGGATTTCCATGCGGAGGCGACCTCGGAGAAAATCGCGCTGGGTTACTATCTGGACGGACGTGTTGCCGCCGTGTATGGCACTCACACGCACGTGCAGACCAGCGATGCGATGATTCTGCCGAAGGGAACGGCGTACATGACCGACCTGGGCATGACCGGGCCTTACATTTCGGTGATCGGTCGCGAGCTTGAGCCTGTGCTGAAGAAATTCACCACAGGCATTCCCGCCAAGTTCGAGGTCGCCAGAGGCCCGTGTGTGCTGGAGGGCGCAATCCTGGATATTGACCGGCAGAGCGGCAAAGCGGTCTCGATCACGCCGTACCGGTTCAGAGAGCCTGCTGGTTCTGCGGGATAAGGAAGCGTCCTATGCCGACACTCCCGGACAAGAAAGTATACACGATCTCAGAGCTCACCCGGCAGATCCGTCAAACGTTGGAAGACGAGATTGGGCGGGTGTGGGTTGAAGGCGAGATCTCGAATTTCAAAGTCTACGGTTCCGGCCACAGCTACTTCGTTCTAAAAGATGCGTCAGCGCAGTTGAGCGTCGTGCTTTTTGCGGGGACGCGGGCCACCCTGCCGCCCTCGCTGCGGCTGGAGGATGGCAAACGCGTGCGAGCGTTCGGCGAACTCACCGTGTTCGAGGGACGCGGGCAGTATCAGCTCAAAATCCTGAAGATCGAGGAGACCGGCCTCGGCGAACTGATGCAGCGCTTCGAAGAGCTGAAGCGCAAACTTCAGGCCGAAGGTCTGTTCGACTCGGAGCGCAAACGTCCCATGCCTGTCTTGCTGCAGCGTATCGGCATCGTAACCTCGCCGACGGGAGCTGTGATCCACGACATGCTGACCGTGCTGGGGCGGCGCTTTCCCAACATTCAAATCCGCCTCGCGCCAGTGAAGGTGCAAGGCGCCGGCGCGGCGGAGGAGATCGCCGAGGCTGTGGCGCTGTTCAACCGTGCTTGCGGACCGGGAAGCGACTGGCCTGCGGACCTGCTGATCGTCGGGCGCGGCGGCGGCAGTCTCGAAGACCTGTGGGCCTTCAACGAAGAGGTCGTGGCGCGTGCGGTGGCGGGGTCCGCGATTCCGGTGATCTCGGCCGTGGGGCATGAGGTCGATTTCTCCCTGTGCGATTTCGCGGCCGACCTTCGCGCTCCGACGCCGTCTGCCGCGGCCGAGCTTGCGGTGGCGCCGAAGGCCGAGTTCGAGGCGGAGGTGACGCGGCTGGCGCGCGCGTTGCGGCAGGCGCTGCAGCAGCGTGCGGCTGAGCTGCGGAGCCGACTCACGGCTGCTCAGGCATCGTCATTTCTGCGGCAGCCGCTGCAGATGGCCGAACGGTTGGCGCAGCGTGTGGATACGCTGGGCATGCGTCTGGAGCATGCGGCGCGGCAGCAGGTGCAGGAGCAGCGGCAGCGTGCCGGGGAAGCATTCCGCCATTTGGATGTGTTGCGCGAGCGGCGGGTGCGGCAGGTCGAGGCTCGGCTGGTGCTAGACGAGCGGCGGTTGGCGCAGGCGTGCCGGATGCACGTCGAACGGTCAAGAACGCGCGTGCTGTCCGTGGAGCGGCAGTTGGCACTGCTGAACCCCCTGTCCGTGTTGGAGCGTGGCTACAGCCTGACGCGCGCGGCGGATGGCGCGCTGGTGCGCGCGGTGGCGGATGCGGCGCCGGGCACAACGCTGGTGACGCAGGTGAAGGACGGTCAGATTTGGTCGGTTGTGGAACAGGGCGACCTGCCGGTCGCCCGTACGTAGGGGCAGGTCTCTGTGCCTGCCCTCTCATAAAGGAATTCATCAAATGGCGAAAAAAGAAGAGAGCCCGATGGGATTCGAGGCCGCGCTCAAGCGGCTGGAAGTGATCGTCGAGGAGATGGAATCGGGCGAGACCGATCTCGACACGATGATCGCGTCGTTCGAAGAGGGCCAGAAGCTGGTGAAGTTCTGCACGGCCAAGTTGAACGAAGTCGAAAAGAAAATCGAGAAAATCGTCAAGGACGGCAGCGGAGCTGTGACCGTCGAGCCGTTCGAGCTGAAAGCGGATGTCTGAAAAGACTATCCGATCGTAACAAATTTTTGGCTGACGTCGATAAGCTCGCGCGTCCACGCTTCGCCGTAGTAGCTGTGGCCTGCGTGAGCGACGGTGTGCATCGCATGAGGAATCTTGTTCGACCGGCAATAGTCAGCGTACGCGCGGCTGGAGCCGGAAGCGTCGGGGTCTGAGCCGCCGAACACAAAGAGGATCGGACTGCGGAAACTGCGGAATAGCCTGAGAACTGTGTCCTCGCGCTTGGCCTCCTCGGCGCTGCGGGTCTCATGCTTGACGAGCGCTTGTGTCACTATGCCGGTCTGCACTTTGCCGCTCAGGATTTTCTTCCACGTCTCAGGCCGCAGAAGCTTGCGCGCATACGTGGACAGGGCGTTTGCCGTTTTGCGCATTCCGGTTGCTGAGCTGCGCAGCGAGCCCATGGATTCGGCCGACCAGAGCACTAGTTTCGCGATGTCCTGATTGGCGGCGGCTAACGCGATGGCGACTTTGCACCCCGAACAAATGGCGACGACTGTGACGGGCGCGCCAGACGGCAGCCGCTTCCGCAAAGCGTCAAGCGCGGTCTGCGCGTCTTCAGTCATGCGCGCGATGGAGGCGGCGGAGGCAATTCCGCCGCTGAGCCCGCGGCCATAGAAGTCCGGGCGGAGACAGACGCATCCGCTTTGAGCGAGCTGCCGCGCAAACCGCGCGAACAGGCGGTGCGGCCCCGTGCGGTCACCCGACCAGCCGTGCAGGAAGAGCACGCCTGCTTGAGGCGTCGATGCCGGTTTGTCCCAGATGGCGCTGAGGCAACCCGGGGCTTCCCCAAGCGTGGCGAGTTCGGCGAATGGCTGGATTGATAACGACTCGGGCAGAACGACAGCGTGAGTCGCTTCGCGCGAAAACCGGGACGCAAGCCACGATGCTGTCTCCGCCACAAGCGAGGTGAGATCGACATGGCCGACTGCTGTCTCTTATACACATCTGACGCTGCCGACGAATAGAGAGGTGTA
>CAYSXF010000491.1:0-4390 GCA_964434815.1 uncultured Lentisphaeraceae bacterium | reverse complement strand
CTGCAGCGTCAGGTGATCCACTTCACGCCGGACATCGGGAAACCCAAGGTGATTTCGGCAGCCGAAAAGATGCGGGCCATCAATCCGGATGTGACCGTCAACACGTACCAGGCCTGGGTGAGCGCGGCCAATATCGCCAGCCTCATCGCGGACTACGATTTCATCATCGACGGAACCGACAATTTCGCGGCCAAGTTTCTGATCAACGATGCGTGCGTGTTGGGGAATAGGCCGTATTCGCATGGCGGCATTCTGCGGTTTGACGGGCAGACCATCACCATCAAGCCAAAAGAGTCGGCTTGTTATCGATGTATCTTCCCGAGCCCGCCGCCCAAAGACGCCATTCCGACTTGCTCTCAGGCCGGCGTCATCGGTGTCCTGCCGGGAGTGCTTGGGACGATCCAGGCGACCGAGGCGGTCAAGTATCTGCTGGGGAAAGGAGACCTCTTGACAGACCGGTTGTTGACCTACAACGCGCTCCTGATGAAGTTCCGCGAAGTGTCGCTCAAACGCAACACCGGGTGTCCCGTCTGCGGAGATACGCCGACCATCACCGAGTTGCGCGATGAGGTTGACGCGCTGAACGTGTGCGATTTGGAGAAGTCCTGATGCTGACGATTCCAGAGATGATTTTTGACGCGCTGATCAGCCATGCCCGCAGCGGTTTCCCCCTTGAAGTCTGCGGTATCCTCGGCGGAATAGACGGAGTGGTGAGCGAGCACTTTCCGATGACCAACACGGATAAGAGCCGGGAGCATTTCATGATGGATCCTAAAGAGCAGTTCGCGGTGGTGAAGGATCTTCGGGCCAAGGGAAAAAAGATGATCGTCATCTATCACTCCCACCCGGATACGCCCGCCAGGCTCTCCGAGGAAGACCTCCGGCTCGCTTTGACACCGGGCGTTTCGTACGTCATTGTGTCGCTCGCAGAAAAAAAGAAGCCGGTTGTGAAGTCGTACCGAGTCGAAGGCGGGGTCGCGATTCCTGAACAGATGGCCATCGAGTATGGGGGAAGACCATGTCAAACGAGAAGAAAACTGCGGTTGATCTGAAGAATCTCAAGGCGGGCGGTTTCATCAAGGAGCGCGGCAAGGACCTTTTCACGGTCCGCCTGCGTGTGCCCGGCGGGCGCATGCCGGTGGAGCGGCTGCGTAAGATCGTTGAGGTCGCCGAGAAATACGGTCAGGGCGAGGTGCATCTCTCGGTCCGGCAGTCGGTGGAGTTGATCCATGTGAACTTCAAGGACTTCGACGCGGTGGTGGCCGAGCTGGGGGAGCGCGACCAGAAAGTCGCCTCCTGCGGGGCACGCATCCGGGTGCCGACTGCCTGCGGCGGCTGCGAGTACAATCCCAACGGTTTGGCGGACACTCAGAAATCAGCCCTCGAGGTCGACCAGCATCTGTTCGGCTCGCCGACCGGCCATCACAAGTTCAAGGTGGGCTTTGCGGGCTGCCCGCACGACTGTCCCAAGTCGGCCACGAACGATGTCGGTTTTCAGGGCGCGGTGTTGCCGGAATTGGGGAAGGACCTCTGCATCGGCTGCGGTCTGTGCGCGAAGAGCTGTTCGGACGGTGCCATCGCGATGGGGGCCGACAATCGTCCGGTCTTCGCGCCGGAGCGTTGCACGTGGTGCGGCGACTGCGTAAAGGTTTGTCCGACCGAGGCGTGGAAGGCGACGCGTCGCGGCTACACCGTGCGGATCGGCGGCAAGTGGGGGCGGCGTCCGCTGGTGGGAACGGTTTTCGCGACTTTTCTGCCGGAAGAGCAGGTGGTGGACTTCATCGCCTCCGTTCTCGAATGGTATGTCGCGAAGGCGGAAGGGCTCGGACGCGTGCGCCTCGGCGACATCATCATACGGGAGGGCCCCGAATCGCTTTTGGGGCACCTGCGGGTCAAGTTTCCCGCTGCCGTCGTCTCATCCACGATTCCGCCCCAGGTCATCAATACCCAGATCGGTCAGAGGAGCCTGCAGAAATGAAAACCGTGGATCTGCGCGGGGTCACCTGCCCGACCAATTTCGTCAAAGCCAAGCTGGAACTGGAGGCGGTCGAGGCTGGAGAAACCGTGCGCTTTCTCCTCGACGACGGCGAGCCGGTGAAGAACGTCCCGCGCAGTCTGAAGGCTGAAGGGCACCGGCTGCTGAGCTTGCAGGAGATAGACGGACACTACGCGTTGACGCTGGAAAAAGGCGCGGACTAGAGCGGTGCCAAGATGCTTGGGCACTTGAGGCCTACGCTCCGTTCTTTTCGAAACCGCAGAGGAAAACAACGAGGGGCTACTGATTTCGCGGATAGCGTGGAAGGTTCTTGTTTTTTTACTGAGTGAGCATGTGTGGCAACTCTCCTCGAGTGGGCTTTCAATAAAAAATAAAAAATTCCTGTTGCGCTTCCGGAGTCCGTTTGGTAAATTCACCACCATGTCGATAGACAAAGAAGACAATCAAACAAACAAGCAAAGGAGACGAGACATGAACAAGCAGAACAAGAACACGGTTAAGGCATTCGTAGTTGCGGCGGGATTTTTCGCGGCGGCGGCTCAGGCGGGCGTTCCGCTGAACGGTCTGCAGGGTGACGGCGGCATCGCTTTCAACCCGCTGGCGTATCTGGCTGGGACGTACGACAAGGACAGCAGCCTCGGCGAATGGGTCAGCAAGCCGCAGGCGGGCACCTGGTTTGTCAATCTGAACGACTCTGACATCAACTGGTACGCGGCTAGCGCCGCCTTCTCGGTCGCCAAGCGCGTCGAACTCTCTTATGGCTACGAGTTCATCGATGCCAAGAACCTTGACCGAAGCATCAATAAACACAACCTCGGCGCGAAGGTCAAACTGCTCGACGAGAACTTCGGCGACACGGTCTGGGTGCCGGCTATCGCGGTGGGCGGCATTTATAAGTACACGGACACGGACGTCACCAAGGCGCTCGGAACGGACAAATCCGGGGTTGAAGGCTATCTGGTGGCGACCAAGCTCATCACGCAGACTCCCGTGCCGATCTTAGTTTCCGGCGGTCTGCTGGAGTCTGACGAAGTGGTCAACGGCGTGCTGGGTCACGGCGACTACGACACCGTCGGCTTCGGCAACGTGGATGTGCTGCCGCTGAAGAACGTTGCGCTGGGCGTTGAGTACAAGCAGGGCGTCGATGCCGGCAATATCAAGAACGCCGACTATTTCGACTATCACGTGGCGTGGTTCGTGAACGACAAACTGACGCTGGTTGGCGCTTATGTCGACGCCGGCGACAAAGACGACAGTTCCAAGGTCGGACTCGGCGGCGGTTTGGTGCTGAGCGCCCAGTACGCCTTCTAACCGGTATCGCGGTGCGGTTCATTCAGATTATTCCAAAAGGCTATTGACGGGCGTTGGCGGTTTGTCTATATTGTAAACATATCAACTAGACTAACTAGTGTTTGCGGTGCACGATGGACTGGCCGCCGAACGCCTGGCAGAAACGAGGAGGAGAGAACATGAGCGATACATCCCAAGGACTTCACACGCTTTCCCTGCACGCGGGGCAGGTGCCCGACCCGACGACCGGTTCGCGGACGGTTCCGCTGTACCAGACGGCGTCCTACGTGTTCAAGAGTTCCGAGCACGCTGCAAACCTTTTCGCGCTGAAGGAATTCGGCAACATCTACACGCGGCTGATGAACCCGACCACGGACGTGTTCGAAAAGCGCGTGGCCGCCATTGAAGGCGGCACCGGAGCGCTGGCTACGGCTTCCGGCCAGGCGGCGATCACCTACGCGCTGCTGGCGATCACGCGGCTCGGCGACGAGATCGTGGCCGGCAACAACCTGTACGGCGGCACCTACCAGCTCTTCCACCACACGTTCCCGAAGCTCGGGCGCACGGTGGTCTTCGCCGACTCGCGCGACCCGGAGTCTGTGCGCAAGGCGATCACGCCCAAGACCCGCGCGGTGTACATTGAGACCATTGGCAACCCGAAGCTGGACGTGCCGGACTTCGAGGCGATCGCCAAGATCGCGCACGAGGCTGGACTTCCGCTGGTGGTGGACAACACGGTCGGGATCGGGCTGGTGAAGCCGTTCGATCATGGCGCGGACATCATCGCCAGTTCGGCCACGAAGTACATCGGCGGGCACGGCACGTCGATCGGCGGCGTGATCGTGGATTCAGGCAAGTTCAAGTGGAACAACGGCAAGTTTCCGGAGTTCACGGAGCCCGACCCGAGCTACCATGGCATCGCTTACTGGGACGCGCTCGGCAACGTGCCGGGGCTGGGCAACGTGGCCTTCATCCTGAAGATCCGCGTGACCCTGATGCGCGACACCGGCGCGGTGCTGAGCCCCTTCAACGCCCGCGAATTCCTGCTCGGTCTGGAGCTGTCTCTTATACACATCTGACGCTGCCGACGAATAGAGAGGTGTA
>CAYSXF010000490.1:0-4394 GCA_964434815.1 uncultured Lentisphaeraceae bacterium | reverse complement strand
AGATTTCTGCCTGTCTCGTGGGCTCGGAGATGTGTATAAGAGACAGCTATGCGACCACCTTCCTGCGGGCGCTCGGCTATGGTACGGACGAAGACATTCTCAAATTGTTCTACTCGTTCAAAAAGCTTTCGATCAAGAAAGCCCACACGGCTGACGAACTCGACATGCTGGTGATGAAAGAGGATCTGATCGACGTCGAGTCGCAGGCCGTCCTCGCGCGCCGCTATGAGCCCGTGACTCCCGCTCTGCTGGAGCAGATCTCCTCGGCCGGCTTCGACACGATCGAAGTGGTCGACGTCGCTGTCGACGAGGGCGTGCTGATCAAGACGCTGCGCGAAGACGCAAAATCGGGCATTCACTCGGAAGAGGACGCGCTGAAGGACATCTACAAGCGCCTGCGCCCAGGCGATCCGGCCACCTCATCCAACGCCAAGACCCTTCTCAAGCGGCTGTTCTTCGAACCGCGCCGTTACGACTTGGGCAAAGTCGGCCGCCATAAGATCAATCAGAAGCTGAAGTTGATCGGCAAGGTTCCAGAAGGGCTTCGTACGCTGCATGAGAGCGGTGTCGACGTCGTTGAGGCGATCCGTTTGCTGCTGCGCATCTACGTCGGACAGGATCAGGTCGACGATATCGATCATCTCGGCAGCCGCCGCATCCGTACGGCAGGCGAGCTGCTCGAGAATCAGTGTCGCGTGGGCCTGGCCCGCACGGAGCGCCTGATCCGCGAGCGCATGACGCTGTTCGATCCCGCGAGCGGCGTGCTTTCGCCGGCCCGCCTGGTGAATAGCAAGTCGCTGTCCGCCGTGGTGCAGGACTTTTTCGGGCGTAGCCAGTTGAGCCAGTTCATGGATCAGACCAACCCGCTGAGCGGTCTGGCGCACAAGCGCCGTCTCTCCGCCCTCGGCCCAGGCGGTCTGAGCCGCGAGCGCGCAGGCTTCGAAGTCCGCGACGTGCATTCTTCGCATTACGGGCGTATCTGCCCGATCGAGACGCCTGAAGGCCCGAACATCGGTCTGATCTCTTCGCTCGGCATCTACGCGCGCATCAACGAATACGGCTTCATCGAGAGCCCGTACCGCGTGGTCCGCAACGGCAAGGTGCTGAACGACGTGCAGTATATGTCGGCCGACATCGAAGAGAACTTCGTGATCGCGCAGGCCAACTCCGAGCTGAAGGCGGACGGCAGTTTCGTCGCCGAGCGTGTGACCTGCCGCTACAAGACGGAGTTCGAAGACGTGGAGCGCACGCGCGTGCAGTACATGGACGTCTCGCCGATGCAGGTGGTCTCCATCGCCGCCGGCCTGATCCCGTTCTTGGAGCACGATGACGCCAACCGCGCGCTGATGGGCGCGAACATGATGCGGCAGGCTGTGCCGCTGCTGAAGGCTGAGCGCCCGTTCGTGGCGACCGGTCTCGAGTCGCGCGCGGCCGCCGACTCCTGTGTCACCGTGTTGGCCGAAGATGACGGCGTCGTGGCCTATGTTTCGGGGACGGAGATCTTGGTGACGCCGGACGGCAAGATGCCTTCGGGTAAAGCGAAGAAGAGCGATAAAGCCAAGGGCATTTACCGGTATCCTCTGCAGAAGTTCCGCCGCTGCAACGCGGGCACCTGCTTCAACCAGAAGCCGATCATCAAGACCGGCCAGGCGGTGAAGAAGGGCGAGGTGTTGGCGGACGGCCCCGCGACGCACCAGGGCGAACTGGCTCTGGGCAAGAACCTGCTCGTGGCCTTCATGCCGTGGACAGGCTATAACTTCGAAGACGCGATTCTGGTGAGCGAGCGAGTGGTGCGTGACGACATCTTCACCTCCATTCACATCCAGGACTTCGAAGTCGGCGCCCGCGACACCAAGCTGGGGCCTGAAGAGATCACCCGCGACATTCCGAACGTCGGCGAAGACGCTCTGAAGAACCTCGGTTCAGACGGCGTGGTGCGCGTGGGCGCGGAAGTGCGGCCGGGCGACATTCTGGTCGGCAAGATCACGCCTAAGAGCGAGACCGAGCTGGCGCCGGAAGAGCGCCTGCTGCGTGCGATCTTCGGCGAGAAAGCCGCGGACGTTCGCGACACATCGCTGACGGTTCCGAGCGGCGTGTACGGCATCGTGATGGACGTCAAGGTGACGTCGCAGCAGGATGCCCGCCGTCCGTTCCTCTCTCTGGCCGCATCGCCGGAGGAGAAGAAGGAGATCCGCGACGTCGAGGAAGAGCGCAAGAAGAAGCAGGTCGCACTGGAGGATGAGCTGACCACCTCGCTGAGCAACATCCTGCTGGGCGAGAAGATTCCGCTCGACGTGCTCGATGTCGAAACGGGCGAGATCATCATTCCTGCCAACCGCAAGATCACCAAGACCCTGCTGGCCAAGCTGGCCAAGGCGCACGACCACATCCAGATCGAGAACAGCCCCGTGCAGCAGAAGATCGAGGAGATCATCAATGTCTTCCGCCCGAAGTTCACTGAGCTCAGCGGGCCGGGGGGCAACGACTTTGGCGCCGAACTCGACGGTATCATCGATGAAGGCGGCGTGATCAAGCAAGTGCGCGTCTACATCGCAGAGAAGAAGAATCTCTCGGTGGGTGACAAGCTGGCTGGCCGCCACGGTAACAAGGGTGTGGTCGCGAAGATCGTGCCGGACTGCGACATGCCGTTCCTTCCGGACGGCAACCCTGTCGATATCGTGCTGAATCCCCTCGGCGTGCCTTCCCGTATGAACTTGGGACAGCTGTTCGAGACGTACCTCGGGATCGCCTGCAAGGTGCTCGGATTCTACGCTGCGACGCCGGTGTTTGACGGCGCGCGCGAAGAGGAGATCGACCAGTACCTGCGCCAGGCCCGCAAGGCTCAGGAAAAGGCGATCGGCGGTAGCGCGTGGCTGTGCGAGGACGGCAAGACCGTGCTGTACGACGGGCGCACGGGCGACGCGTTCGACCAGCGCGTGGTGGTCGGCCAGATCTACATGCTCAAGCTGCACCATTTGGTGACCGACAAGATCCATGCGCGCGCCACCGGGCCTTACTCTCTGGTGACGCAGCAGCCACTGGGCGGCAAAGCCCAATACGGCGGTCAGCGTATGGGCGAAATGGAGGTGTGGGCGCTCGAGGCCTACGGCGTGGCTTACGCGCTGCAGGAGCTGCTGACGGTCAAGTCGGACGACGTCGGCGGACGCACCCGCATCTATGAGTCGATCGTGAAAGGACAGAACACGCTGGACGCCGGCATGCCGGAGTCGTTCTCGGTGCTGATGCACGAGCTGCGCGGTCTGTGTCTGGATATGAAGTTGCTCGGCGGTGAGACGGCTCAGCCGATTGCCGATTTCGCTAGAATCTAAGGCTTTGAGTCTGGAGGGTCACAATGAATCCTTATGCAGCAAGAGAGATGTTTGGTGGGATGTTTGACGCAGGCGGGCACTACGATGCCGTGAGCATTACGCTCGCTTCGCCTGAAACCATCCGGTCGTGGAGCCACGGCGAAGTCCGCAACCCGGAGACCATCAACTACCGGACCTACCGTCCGGAGCGCGACGGCCTGTTCTGTGAGCGGATCTTCGGCCCGACGCGCGACTGGGAGTGCGCCTGCGGCAAGTACAAGCGCATCAAGCACAAGGGCGTGGTGTGCGACCGCTGCGGCGTGGAAGTTACGGTTTCGCGCGTGCGCCGCCAGCGCATGGGCCACATCGAACTGGCCGTGCCCGTGTCGCATATCTGGTTCTTCAAGTGCAGCCCCAGCCGCATCGGCTTGGTCTTGGACAAGACCGCCAGCGAGCTGGAGCGCGTGCTCTATTACGAAGACTACATGGTGATCGACACCGGCGATACGCCGCTGAAGTACATGCAGTTGCTCACCGAGCCCGAGTACCTCGAAGCGCTCGAAAAGTACGGTGAGAACTTCGAGGCCAAGATGGGCGCGGAGGCTGTGCGCCGCTGTCTGGGCAAGGTCGACCTCGAGCAGCTCATGCAGGATCTGGAAGAGCAGATCGAGAACACCCGCAGCAAGCAGACGCGCAAAAAGATCACCAAGCGGATGAAGATCGCCGACGGTTTCCGCGCGAGCGGCGCCCGTCCGGACTGGATGATTCTGGACTGTCTCCCTGTAATCCCGCCGGAGCTGCGCCCGCTGGTGCCGCTCGAGGGCGGCCGTTTCGCGACCTCGGATCTGAACGATCTCTACCGCCGCGTCATCAACCGCAACAACCGCCTGAAGAACCTGCTGTCGCTCAAGACGCCGGATGTGATCATCCGCAACGAGAAGCGCATGCTGCAGGAGGCGGTCGACGCGGTGTTCGACAACGGCCGTCACGGACGCGCCGTGGCAGGCGCCGGAAACCGCCCGCTCAAGTCCCTCAGCGACATGCTCAAGGGCAAGACCGGCCGCTTCCGCCAGAACCTGCTCGGCA
>CAYSXF010000489.1:0-4399 GCA_964434815.1 uncultured Lentisphaeraceae bacterium | reverse complement strand
GATTTCTGCCTGTCTCGTGGGCTCGGAGATGTGTATAAGAGACAGCTCCACGAACCAGCGGTGGTCGTCGCGGTAAGCCCAGGTTTCGTGGATAACGATCTCCGCCTGCGGCGCGTACTTCTTGATGTAGGCGATCAGGCGGTCCGCATGCGGATGATACGTCTCGGGCCTGAAGCTCTTGGGACTCGCCTGCTGGATCGTCACGTAGTCCCACTTCTGCGCCGTCAGCAGATCCTGGAGGCTCTTCTTGCCGGGGTAGGGTCGGCCTTCGGGATCGTTGGGATTGGCCTCGAAGGCGTCCGCATGTCGCATATGCCGCTCGAAATCGCATCCGCCGATCATCGCGTTCATCGCGATCACCTGGTTGCCGGATGCTTTGACAATATCGCCGAAGTACCTCAGCGAGTTGGCGGAAAAACTGTTTCCCACCGCCAGCACCTTGAGCGATTTTTCTTCAGCCCTCGCAGACCAGCAGAGCACCCCTGCCGCAACAACTGCCAACACCCTCTTAAAAAGCATGTGTTCCCCCGCTCATTAATTGCCGTGACAATAGAAACCGGTTCATATCTGATAGATGCGGGCCTCCAAAGCCGACCTCATCGCTGCGGTGTCGGCCTTGAGTCCTGTCCAGACCGTGAAGGCGGCCGCCCCCTGCTGAACCAGCATGCCTGCGCCGTTCAATGCGTCGGCGCCAGCATCCAGCGCAGCGCGCATAGTCGGCGTGACGCGCGACGTGTAGACCAAATCATACAACACCTGCCCCTCGTGGAAAGCGCCTGAAGGCAAGGGCGACGCATCGCCCGCGTGCAGTCCGGCCTGGGTGCAATGCACGACCAGATCGCACTCGCGGCAGTAGCGCGCCCACACCTCCGGATCGTCCGAGAGCACATCAATTTGAGAGACTGCGTCAGGCAGACGCGCCACGATGTCCTCCGCCAACACCTCGGCCTTCGAGGCGATCCGGTCAGCAAGACCGATCTCTGACGCGCCCTCGCGCGCGCACGCGGTCGCCAGCGCGCGACCCGCCCCTCCGCATCCCAAAATGAGGACCCGCAGCCCCTCCGGCGTCACGTTCCGGCTTTCCTTCAGATCGGTCAGGAAACCCAAGGCGTCCGTGTTGAACCCGGTGAAACCCGTGTCGCTGATGAGGACTGTGTTGACCGCACCGAAGAGCCGGGCTGAGACGTCCAGTCGGTCCATCAGCGGCACGACCGCCTCCTTATGGGGGATCGTCACATTCAGCCCGTCGAACCCGTCGCGGCGGCAAGCCTCAAGCTGCGCCGCAAGTTCCTCTTGGGGCACGTCGAAGCAGACGTACTCCGCCTGAATTCCCAGCGCTTGAAACGACGCCGCGTGCATCGCCGGCGAAAGCGAGTGCTTCACCGGATGACCGAACAACCCAAAACAATAGGTGCGCTGCATGCAATCCTCCTCTTCGCGCGTCACTTCGCGCCGTTGTGTTCAATGACCTCGCGATCCACCGCGATCACGCCTGACCGCGAGATGTCGATGATCTCGAACGGCGTGAGCAAACGAAGGAAGTCGGACACCGTCTCCTGATTGCCAACCATCTGAATGGTCACCGAATCCTCCTGCACCGCCACCACGCGCGCCATGAAAAGCGACGCGAGATCCACGATCTCCGCCCGGCTGGCATAGTTCGTGGTCGCCACACGCACGAGGATGATTTCGCGGTTGAGGTGGCGGCGGTTGGTCATGTTGACCACCTCGATCACGTTGATTTGCTTGGAGAGCTGGTGCGTCACTTGTTCGATGATGTGCGCGTCGCCGGGAACCACGATGGTCATTTTCGAGACCGTCGGGTCAGCGGTCGGACCCACGTTGAGCGTTTCGATGTTGTAGCCGCGTCCGGAAATGAGCCCCACGATCCGTGCGAGCACGCCGGGCTGGTTTTCCACGAGGCAATTGATGATGTGCGTCATAATAATCCCTTTCCTAACAGTCTAAAAGCCTACAGCCAAACAGCCGTCTTCCTACACCGTGCGGTTGATCATTTCGGCCACATGCGCACCCGGCGGAATCATCGGAAACACGTTCGCTTCCGGCGACACGATGCATTCGATGACCCACGTTTTGCGGCTCTCGAAGGCCTTCGCCAAAGCGGGTGCGACCTCCTCGGGCTTCGTGACGCGGCACGCGCACGCGCCGTGAGCTTCGGCCATCTTCACGAAGTCCGGCAGGTAGGCCGGCGCGTCGTCGATGTTCTCGTTGGGGGCGCGGTTGTGCTGGCTCAGCATCACGCCCGAATAACGGCGGCTATAGAACAGCTCCTGCCACTGCCGCACCATGCCGAGAAAGCCGTTGTTGATGATCACCACGACAATCGGCAACTTGTGCTCCACCGCCACCACCAGCTCTTGAAAGTTCATCTGCACGCCGCCGTCACCGGTGATGCACACCACCAGTTCGTCTCTGCGCCCGAACTGCGCGCCGATGCAGGCGGGCAGCCCGAACCCCATGGTGCCGAGTCCGCCGGAGGAAATGAAATTGCGCGGGCGGGTGTACCGGAAGTACTGCGTCGCCCACATCTGATGCTGGCCCACGTCGGTCGTGATCACGGCTTTGCCTTTGCTGACCGCATAAATCTGCTCAATCACAGACTGCGGCATGATGACCCCGTCCTGTCCGGGGTAGACGAAGGGGAAGCGCGTCTTCCACCGGTCGACCTGCTCGATCCATTCCGCATGCTCGGCTTGTTTCACAAGCGGGAGCACCGCCTCCAGCACCGGCTTGACATACCCCTGCACGCCTAAGTCCGTTCGCACGCTCTTGCCGATCGACGAGCGGTCGATGTCGATGTGGACGATCGCGGCTCGCGAAGCGAAGGCCGTTATCTTTCCGGTCACACGGTCGTCGAACCGCGCGCCGGCCGAGATCAGCAGGTCGCAGTGGTCGACCGCATAATTCGCCGCCACGCTGCCATGCATGCCCACCATGCGCAAAGCCAGCGGATCATCCTCGGAAAAGACGCCTAGCGCCATGAGGGTTGTGCAAACAGGAATGTTGGCCTTGTGCGCCAGCGCGGCCAGAGCCTCAGACGCATCCCCGTTGATCGCCCCGCCTCCCACGTAGAGCAGCGGCCGGGCGGCATGGTTGATCATCTCCGCAAATTTCGCAATATCCGCAGGATTAGCGACCACGTCCGGATGGTACGCCCGCATGGAGACATGCTCCGGCGGAAGCGCTGCGGTCTTCTGCTTCTGGACGCTCTTGGGCAGGTCGATCACCACAGGACCGGGCTTGCCGGTGGTCGCGATATAGAAGGCCTGCGCAATGATGCCGGGCAGTTCGTCCGCATCGCGCACCAAAAAGTTGTGCTTGGTCACAGGACGCGTGATGCCCATCACATCGGCCTCTTGGAACGCGTCGTTGCCGATCATATTCAGGGCAACCTGCCCGCAGATGCACACCAGCGGAATGCCGTCCATGTAGGCCGTGGCGAGGCCGGTCACCGTGTTGGTCGCCCCAGGGCCAGAGGTGACCAGACAGCACCCCGGCTTGCCCGTGGCGCGCGCATACCCGTCCGCCATATGCACCGCACCTTGCTCATGGCGGACCAGAACAAACTGGAAGGGCGCGTCATACAGGCAGTTGAAAATGTCGAGAACAGCGCCTCCCGGATAGCCGAAAAGAACGTCGCAACCGGCCGCGACCAAACCGTCGATGACGCACTGCGCGCCGGTTTTGAGGGGTTGCGCTGATTCCGCTGCCTTGTCTGTTGCCGCCTTGTTTTTCATGGTGTCCTCTCTCGTCTGTTGCGTGATAATACAAAAACCCGCCGTTCTGCGTAACGACGGGTTTCTGTTTCAAGTCTGAAATCGCATCTCTGACTCAATCCATCAGGAGCCCGCCTGACGCACCTCTTTAACGTATACGGGCGTAACCCGCTCGCTAACAAGCAGGCTGCTCTTCAGAATAGTCATGTCCATTTGCGACTTCATGGTGAGCTGTAGAATAACCGGAAAACGTGGAACGTGTCAACAGGGACGCAACAAAAAAATGCCACTAAGAAAATATCCGCAATGGGCTGCCCGTACAAGACCCACTCGAATGCGCTTACGCGCGCCACGGCCGCTTGCGTTCAATCTTCCCAGCCAGCACCTCGTTGACGAGGTTGACGTTCTCCACGACTTGGAAATCATACATCCCGACGCAAATGAAGTCCGCCCCGCTCTTGAACGCGAAGGGGAAGGCTTCCTTCGGATAGATCGCGCCTGCCGCCAAGGTCTTGAATGCGATCCAGGGTTGTTCCAATTTCTCCATGTAGGCGATCACCTCGCTCGGGTCGATGCAGAAGACGTTGTCCTTCGCGTTGAAGCCTTCCGAGGGCCGTGCAGACCAGTAGTTCGTGTGGTGCAGGGTCTTCATCCAGAAATCG
>CAYSXF010000488.1:0-4401 GCA_964434815.1 uncultured Lentisphaeraceae bacterium | reverse complement strand
CGCGGCCGGTGCCCATCACGTGGTGCGCGAAGACGAATTTATACTTGGCCGTGCTCTGCTCGAGCGTCCGCTTCAGCCACTGGTACTGGGCGTCGCCGTGAGTCACGTCCCACATGTTGGTCCGCTTGACATCCGTCCAGTAGTTGTTGTCCGGGCAGGTCGGCGAGCCCCAGTACGGGTCGATGGTGACGAAAAGGGCGTCGCCCCACGTCCAGGAGAAATAGTTCCGGAGCAGGCCGATGAAGGGCACGGCATTCGTGTTGCCCGTGTAGAAGCTGTCCGGCGCGGGCTCCGGGTAATAGGTGTTGCGGGCGGTCTGCGCCCAGACCGCGATGTTGTTGGAGGTACCGTCCAACAGGTACTGGGCCGCCTGCTCGTGGTTGCCGTTCACAAGGAAGAGCGGGGCGGACTGGCCGACCAGGCTCAGGTAAGGGCGCTGAAGCGTGTAGCGCTCGGTCACGCGCGCCTTGTTGATGAGGTTGGTGGCGATCTGGTCGACGCTGAAGTCGTCGCCGATCGTGAGATAGAAGTCCGGGTTATCTGCGGCCGCGGTCTGAAGGGTGCGCACATAGAGGTTCGACTGGAACATCGTGTTCACGCGCTCCGGGTGCGAGTCGCCCTGGATCGCGAACGTGAAGGCGCTGCCCGCCGCGCGCTGGGTGTGGAACGTGTGCGCCGCGCCTGCGCTGTAGGCGGGCGTGCCCGCTTCGCGGTAGCGCAGCCGGTAGGTGTACTGCGCGTCGGCTTGCAGGCCGGTCAGTTCGAACTCAACCGGCAAGCCGGCCGAGTTGCTTGACACGGCGGACTGGCCGGTGTAAACGCCGGGTGCCATTCCGTATTCGGCGTAGCACTGGAGCGCGTTGCTCGACAGCATGCTGACCGTGATCGAGTGGTCGGTCGGACGGCCCAGGATCAAATCGTAGGCGACTGCCGAGACGGCAGGTGCGACTACGGCCACCGTGAAGCTCTGCACGCCGATCAGGCTCGGCATGCCGTTGTCGGCGACCACGACCATGAAGGTGTTGGTTGTGCCCAGATCGGCACCCGCAGTCCCCCACGTGAGCACGCCGGACGAAGCGTCGAGCGAGGCGCCTGCGGGGGCGGTCACGAGGAAGTAGCTCAGCGACTGGGGCGGGGCGTCGGCGTCGGTCGCACGGTTGGTGAGGAGGAGCGTATCGCCTGCGGTCACGGTGCGGTTGGGCTGCTGCACAAACACGGGCGCGCTGTTGGCCACGACGAACACGATGAAGGTATTCGTCACACTCAGCGCGGGCGTTCCGCTGTCCGTCACCACGACAATCATGCGGTTAGTCGAGCCGAATTGCGCATAGGAAGGCGCGAAGGTGATCACGCCGTTGGTGCTGTTGATCGCGGCGTTCGCGGGCGGGCTAACGAGGCTGAACGTCAGCGTCTGCGCGGGCGTGTCGCTGTCGTGCGCTGTGCACGTTACGGTCAGCGAGTAGCCGGGGTTGACGGTGCGGTCGGACTGCGGGTCCAGCGTGGGCGCCGCGTTGGAGGCGCCGGCTTGGACCGTGTAGGAGAAGAAGGTGGTCGGGGCGGACGACGGGTCGGAGGCGGCGAAGTCGAAGTCGTTCGAGGCCGTGATCCAGTAGCGCACGGGCGTGCCGGCCGCGTAGGCCGGAATCTGCGCGCCATAGCGGCCGTCGCCTGCCGCGCCGTCTTGGTGTGCGCCGTCATCGTACAGGGCCACGCTGTTGGTTACGCCGCCGGCTACGTAGATGAGCTTCGCCGACAGTGTGCCGCTGCGATTCGTGACCGAGGCAGCCACCCAAGCCGCGCTGCCGGCCGTGGGCGCGGCTGGCGTGAGTGCGGTGCCGCTGACGGTCGGAGCGGCGATGTACGAGGGCGTGCCGCCCGCGATCGTCGCCGAGGGCGTCAGCGTGCGGCCCGCGAGCGCGGGGTGGGCCGGGGATATGCGCGCGGCGCGGTAAACCGGATCCCAAAGCGGCCACGTGTCGCGCTTGTAGGTGGCGATGCCGTTGGTGGTGACCGGATTCACATACTCCCAGACCGCCTCGCCGGACGGGGTGACCTCGAAGAGGTGGCCTTCGGAGGCGGAGCAGACGAGCAGGTTGCTGTTGGCCAGGCGCTGCACGCTGCCGCCGATGGGGCTGAAGAAGGCCTGGTTCGCCATCGAGTAGAACATCGAGACGACCTGCTTGGAGATGTTCTTCCGCTCCTTGTCGGTGTCGTGGCCCGGCGGCTGCATGACGGTGTAGCCTGCTGACGGCGGGTTCACGTACGCGGCCGTGTCGACGCTGTTGGAGTTGAGGTAGCCGTTGACCTCGAAGATGTAGGACTGCGGGGTCGTCTCGAACAGGTCCTGCCCGTTGTTGAAGACGAGGAAGCGGCCCGCTCCCGGCACGCCCGCCGGTATCCACGCGGCTTGGCTGACACCGCCAATCTGCTTGGTTCCGGTGGAGGACTTGGTCCAGTTCAGTTGAATCGAGGGTGCGATGTTCACGATGCTCGCGCTGTAGCGGGCGGGGTCGCCAAAGCGGTAGAGGAAGTCGCCGTTCGTGCCGGCCGCCAGCGCGACGCTGCCCGACGGATTGCCGGAGAGGAAGGTGTTACCGTGGTCGATGACGTAGAACTCCCCGCCCTCGGCGCTGATGACGATCTGGTCGAGGTTCGTGTTGAAGTCGAGCGAGGTGCAGTGCAGCCAGTCGTTGGTCAGCGGGCGGCCCGGCAGGTTCAGGTTGATTTTGCCGGGGTAGTTCGAGATGTTCTTGCCGGCGCCCACATAATTGGTCTTGGAGGCGCTGTAGTCCTGGATGCCGTGGTCGAAGAAGCACCATTCCCAGACGACGGCGCCGGAGGCGTCAACCTCGACGATCGCGTCCACGGTGACGTTCGTGTAGGCACCGTTCGCCGGATTGCAGCCGGCGGTCACGCACTGGTTGGAGGTGATCGCTTTGTTGGCGATGTAGAGCGTCGTGTTGGTGCCGAGCTTGCTGTTGTAAATTCGGAGGAAGTCGTGATGCGGGAAGTAGTTCGTGCGCGCTTCCGTGTAGGACCAGACGGTGCTGCCGCTCCAGTCCGTCTCGCGTAATCCTGGAAAACCGCCGATGGTGCCGCTCGGGGCGTCGAGCACGTTGCCGTTGTCGAGCAGGCGCGGGTTGACGCCGACCGGCCACGTGTGGGCGACGCGGCCCTCCATGTCCAGCAGGTACGTGGTGCCCTGCGCCCCGAAGAGCGTGTAGCCGTCGTAAGTCTTGGTCCTGTCCCAATAGGTCACCTGCGTCGGCCCCTGGAGCCGCACGTAGGCGAGCAGCGGGGCGACGCCGCCCGCGAGCGCAAGGGCGATGAGAACTGTGGGTTTGAAACATTTCATGATAGACCTCCGAGATTTAAGGCGAAACGTACGACGGGTTGCGGCCGGTGATCGTGCTGCCGGGCGTCAGCGTGCGGCCTGCAAGCGGGGCAGCGCTGGCGCGGTAGCGGATGGCGCGGAAGATCGAATTGTCCATCGGCCAGTTGTCGCGTTTGAACTTCACGATTCCGGTCGACGTCACTGGGACGATGTATTCCCACACGGCCTCGCCGGACGGGGTGACCTCGATGATGTGGCCTTCGGTGTCGGCGCAGACCAGCGTGTTACCGTTGGCCAGGCGTTGCGCGCTGCAACCGATATGACTGAACATGCCGTGGCTGGCTTTGGAGAAGTAGCGCCAGACGATCTGGTTAGACAGCAGGCGGCCGGCTTTGTCGGTGTTGTTCCCGGGCTGCCACAAGGTGTACCCGGCGGCGGGAGGGTTCACGTAGGCACCGGTATCGGTCAGGCTCGCGTTAAATCGGGGGTTGACCTCAATGGCGTAGGACTGCTGGGTATGCTCAAACAGATTCTGGGAGTTGCTGAACATCAGGAGGTTTCCTGCGCCCGTCAGTCCTGCCGGAATCCAACTGACATGATGGGTGCCGCCGATCTGCTTGTTGCCGCTCCACGACTCGGTCCAGTTGGTGAGAATCGACGGCGACGCGCCTTGGTTGTAGCGGGCCGCGTCGCCGAAGCGGTAGAGGAAGTCCCCGGCGGGTCCGGCGGCGAGAGCCACGCTGCCCGTGGGGTTGTTGGCGATAAAGGTGTTGCCGTGGTCGATGACGTAGAATTCTCCGCCGACGGAGTTGATCACAATCTGGTCGAGCGACTGGTTGTAGTCGATCGAGTTGCAGTGCAGCCAGTCGCGCTGCACGGGACGGCCGGCTAGGTTGATGTTCAGGCGTCCCGGATAGTCGGCGATGGTCTTGCCCGCGCCTACGTAGTTCGTTTTGGCGGCGCTGTAGTCCTGGATCATATGGTCGAAGAAGGCCCACTCCCAGACGATGCTGCCGGCCTGGTTCACCTCCACAATCACATCCATTTGCGAGTTGGTGTAAGGGCCC
>CAYSXF010000487.1:0-4406 GCA_964434815.1 uncultured Lentisphaeraceae bacterium | reverse complement strand
GAAGGGGTACAGCTCGGCGCCGTGCCCGACAGAGAAGGCGTCCGAGTGGCTGGAGTTCGACTTGGGTACGGAGACGGCGCTCGACAAGATCGTGCTGCAGCCCGGAGGCGGCACGACTGCGAGCGGCAAGCCGGGCTTCGGGTTCCCGCGCGACTTCACGGTGCAGCTCGCGAAAGAGCCGGGGGCGTTCACGACGGCCGCGGCCTTCACCGACTGCCCGGTGCCGGACGAAGGCGGCCTGAGCGTGAACCTGTACACGGTGATCGGCTTTCCGTCGGCGCGCTACGTGAGGATCGCTGTTACGAGGCTCGGCGAACCGAGCCTTGGCGAACCGGGTGTCCGCCGCCTGCAGTTGTCTCGCGTGCGGCTGCTGCGGCCGTGAGTCGAAAATGGGGGCGAGGTCGGTTTTTTGAAGTGCGAGTTTTGTTGGTGTTTGCGTCTTTTCATGCCTAGACTGTCAGGGAAAGCAGACGGTATGTGCGAAGCTCCGGTAGGGCGAGCGCTCCGCGCCGCCGTTGCGTTTAGTCCGGCACGCGGGCGGTGGTTTGTTTTCGCTTCCTTCGTGGTGATGATTCGAATCGCGATCTTCAAATAAGATACGTTTGCACCCGTCGTCGCAAAAAATCATTGGATTCCGCTTGACCTTATCAGAGTTTTCATGAAACACTCACAATCAAATTGTGTTCGGTGTTTTTTCAGACAGGAATGATCAAAAAAACGAGGTGGTTGTGAGGAATCAGTCTTACTGTCTCCGTACGGGGTTTGCTGTGTCGGCGTTCGCTCTGTTTTCAGCGTTTACGGCATCTGCAGCCAACGGAACGTGGAACGGCACGCAAAACGGCTCTTGGACCAACATCGCCAACTGGAGCGCGTCCCCTTATCCCTTCGGCCCCGATATCGCCCTCTTCGCCAACGCCGGCAATGGGCAAACAGCCCTTGACCTCAGCGGCCTCCCGAGCATCAAGTTCATCGTATATGACTCTCCCTCCGTGGCGGCCTACACCAACGGCACCGGCGCGGCCAACAGCCAGACGCTGATCATGGCCGACAGCGGCGAGTTCAAGCTTTCCTCCACGGCCGGCAGCAGTCAGGTCTTCAACTGCGGAGTCCAGCTCGGCACCGACCGGTCTCAGCAAAGCTACTATTTTCGTAACGACAACCCCTTGCAATCACTGATCTTCAACAACGTGATCGGCTGTCCTTTGGAAGTCAGCGGGGTAGGCTACGCGGGAGCCAAGACCCTGGTGATCAACGGCAAGGGAAACGTCGCGATCCTCGGCGATCTCAAGGCGGGCGGCGCGACGTCGCTGACCCTGACCGACCTCAACAGCGGCGCTCTCACGCTCGCGGGCTCGAACACGGTCTACGTTCTCAACATGAACGGCGGAGCGGGCAGCGTCATCAACATCGCGGACAAGGAACTGTTCCTCAACAACGCGGGCGGCAACGTCCTGAACTGTACCCTCGGCGGCACCATCAACGGGCCCGGCAAGCTCCGGCTCAGCACGGTGGACGGGTACTCCAGCGCTGGCTACAACTATGCCGACCTGAACGTCAACCCGAATATGACCCTCGTCATCAACGCCGGGATCACCGGCCAAGGCGGGCTCGAGTCGAACACGGGCACGGGCACCTTCGTGCTGAACGGCACCAACACCTTCGAAGGGCACATGAATCTCTCCGTCGGGGCTTTCAGCGTCTCCCGCATCGGCAACCGCGGCTCCCTCACCAGCAACTGCGGCCAAGGCACGAACCTCTATTTCAACGGAGGAAAGCTGATTTACACCGGAACCGGCGAGACCACCGACCGCCAAATCGTGATGAACAACAACCCCACAATCGACCAGTCCGGCCCCAGCGGCACGCTGCGTTTCGCGACCGCTCCCATTCTGATTAACGCCGGCCGCACCCTGAACCTGCAGGGGAACACCGCCGGCGTCGGCGAGTTCAGCGCCCCGCTCACCAACACCTTCGGCAACACCCTCGCGGTCAACAAGTATGGCGCGGGCACTTGGATCTTCTCGGCCACGAACACCTACACCGGCGCGACGACGGTTTACGGCGGCAAACTGCTCGTCAACAGCCCCGGGCGGTCCTCCGGCAGCACGGTGACGGTTAACAGCGGCGGCCTTCTGGGCGGCAACAGCACCGTCGCCGGCAACGTCACGGTGGCGGCGGGCGGCATGCTGGCGGCGGGCGACGTCAATTCGGTCGGCACGCTGAGCCTTGGCGGCACCCTGTCCCTGACCAGCAGCACGCTGTTCTTCGATGTCTCAACGCTCGACACGCCCAATGTGGTGACCGACAAGGTGTCCGTCGTCGGCGCCCTGACCTTGGCCGGCACGAACACCATTGTTCTGTCTTTCTCCAACGGCTTCGCGCCGATCGGCACCAACACGCTGATGACCTTCGCCTCCCGCACCGGCACCGGCTCCTTCGTCCTGTCTCCCGCGTATGCGAACGCCTTCCTCATCACCAACGCCACCAGCGTGAAACTGGCAGTGACCAACAGCGGCACCTACGGGTTGCTGTGGAAAGGCACCGCTTCGGGGAACTGGGACGGAACCGATCTGAATTGGACGAACGGCAGCGCCGCGGTCGCCTATCCCGCCGGGGAAGCGGCCACGTTTGACGACACGGCCTCGGCGTTCACCGTCGGCAGCGCAAACCCGGTCTATCCCAGCACAGTGCTGTTCAACAACAGCGCCAGCAACTACACGGTTTCCGCCACCATCGGCGGCACGGGGATGGTCTACAAGCTCGGTTCGGGCGCTGTCTCCCTCACAGGCAACAATACGTACACCGGCCAGACGACCGTCGCGGCGGGCACGCTGACCATCGGCGGGTCTGGCCTGCTGGGCGGCGGGAACTATGCGACGAACCTCGTCGACAACGGACTGCTGAACTATGCCAGCTCCGTCGCGCAGACCAACAGCGGCGTGATTTTCGGCGGCGGCGACCTGCTCGCCTCCGGCAGCGGCACGCTGACCCTCATGGGCAACAACACCTACTACGGGATGACGACCGTGACCGGGGGCGTGCTTAGGATTCAGAATGCGAACGCGCTGGGCGGGACGACGTTCGGCACGGTCGTTGCCGCAGGCGCCGCGCTGGAAGTGGCGGGCGGCATCACCTTCGCCGCGGAGACTCTGGATCTGAGGGGCACGCTGTCCAGCCAGACGGGCACCAACACCTACGCCGGCATCATTTGGCCCCAGGACGGCTCGTCCTTCGACGTCGGCTCGGGTTCTCTGCTTATTGTGTCGTCAGTTACGGCCAACACCGGCACAAACGCTTTCTTCAGCAAGACGGGGGCTGGAACGCTGCGTTTCACGGGCGATCCAAACCCCGTCGGAACGTTCACGGTCGCCGGCGGCATTGTGGAACTCCAGCAAAGCAGCGGCAACACCGACTGCCCCATCTTCATTAACCCCGGCGCCATGCTCCGCGAAATCACGGCGGGTAATCTGGGAGACTACTTCATCCAAGCCGACGGCACACTCGACATGCAGGGCACCGACCAGTTCGGCGGCCTGGGCGGCAGCGGGCTTGTCACCAATGGCAGCGCCAGCGCGGTTACGGTTACGGTCGGCGGCAACAATCAGTCTGGCGTGTTCTCCGGCGTGATCCGGAACGGCGCAGGGACGCTGAGCGTGGCCAAGACGGGCTCCGGTGTCCAGACCCTCTCGGGTACCAACACCTACAGCGGCGGCACGACCCTCTCGGGCGGACAGTTGAACATCAACTACGGCGGCGCGAGCGGCACAAGCTCGGCCATCGGCACCGGCACGTTCACCATCGGTGGTGCCTACGCCATCGACAACACCAGCGGGTCTGACGTTACGCTGTCGCCGGTCATCCCCCAGAACTGGAACGGCGACTTCACTTATCTCGGTAGCAAGAGCCTGAACCTCGGTAGCGGCGCCGTCACGCTGGGCGCGAACCGCACCGTGACGGTCCTGACGAACACCCTGACGGTTGGCGGCGCGGTCGGCGGGGCTTACAGCCTGACCAAGAACGGCGGCGGCACCCTGACGCTGAACGGCGCGAACACCTTCAGCGGCGCGACGACCGTGAACGGCGGCACGCTGCTCATCAACGGCTCGACCGTCGCGGGCAGCGCGGTGACCGTTTACAGCGGCATCCTGGGCGGCAGCGGCACCATCAGCGGCACCGTCGCGGTGGCGGCGGGCAGCATCGTGGCGCCGGGCGGAGTCGGCGCCATCGGCACGCTCACGCTGCCCAACACCACCACCAACGTGCTGACTCTGACTGCGGACACGCTGCTCTTCGACCTTTCCAATGTGGCAGGAACGTGCGACAAGATCGCCATCACGAACGCGGCCGGCAAGCTGGTTCTGAACCTGTCTCTTATACACATCTGACGCTGCCGACGAATAGAGAGG
>CAYSXF010000486.1:0-4406 GCA_964434815.1 uncultured Lentisphaeraceae bacterium | reverse complement strand
AGTGTACGCTTCATCATTGATCAGCCCCCTTCTTCACGGTCGCACGTTTGTCCAGCACGGCCACGGCCTTCGGCGACAGACGCGCTTTGAGCCCGGAAATCTTGATGCCCGCATCGCCGGGCGCGACCGACGCGCCGATGGAAATACCGGCTATGGTGTTCGGGCGCGCATCGTTGATGATCAGGCCGGAGACCACGACGTTGCTGCAGGCTCCAATCCCCACGCCGTTGCCCGAAGGAAAGATCCGCGAGGCGTCGGCGTCAACGCGGTTACCGGCAAGTGTCACGCCCGCGCAGCCTTGAAGGTAAATGCCCTGCGCCGGCGGATTGACGATGGTGTTGCCTTCGATCCGGATGTTCCTCACGCCGGGAAAAGGCGACGCGCCATTGAGTCCGAGCGCCATCACCATGATCGCGCCGTAGCCTTGCCCATTCGCGTCGATTCCGACGTTGCGCAGTTGGTTGTTGCGGATCACGACATCGTGCGGCACCGGCCCTTCCGGCCAGTTCGGCTCATTGGCGATCACGATCCCCGGCCCGGACGTTCGCTCAAACACATTGTCCTCGATCAGGCCCTGCACGCCGCGCAGCACCAGTCCGCGTCCCCGGAAATCGCGGAACATGTTTCTGCGGATGACGTATCCCGCGCCGCACGCGTTCAGGTTGAAGACCACGTCCGCGTCGAGATGGTTGGTCATCGACGTGATCCCGGCCAGCACGTTCGACGAGGTTCGGACGCCCGTGATCGGCGGGTCAATGGTCAGTTGCCGCCCATTGGCGATGGCTGCCACACGCGCCTCGCCGCGCACTAGGCCCGTGTGAGGGTCCATCACCTGAATGCGGTCGCCCACACGGATTCCGGACGCGCCGCGCAGGTGCAGCTCCGCAGGCGACACCACTTTCGTCACCATGTGGGTCTTGTCATAGGTGTTCATGCCGTCATCCGTCATGCCCTCGAAATGGCAATCCTCCACCAGCGGCCCTTTGCGCACCATCTGGCAATGAATGCCGTCGGCGTTGCCGGAAAGCAGGCGCGTGCTTCCGGGACGGGTCCGCACGTTGACGCGCCGCACCGCCAAATCGCCCTCGCACTGCACGAACGCCATGCACAGCGAAGGCGAGGCGTGGATGGTCACGCGCTCGACCGTCGCTCCTGCGCACCCGCCAAACATGAACGCATAGCCCTCGCCGTCCCGCATGACAAAGGCGTCGCCGGCAGCCAACGTTTTCGCCACGGCAGGATCCTTCAGCGCCATGCGCCACCGGCGGTCACCCACATGCGTGAATTCGCTGATCTGCACCACCGACGGCGTGCCCGGCTTGAAGCGGCGGGACTTGCGCTCGATCACCACGCCCCATTTATGCGCCAGCCGCTCGGCGTCAGGCTCTGGATAGCCTTCGTCCACATTCAGCTCAAACGCTCCCTGCTTCGCATCGACCGCCGCGATGCCGCCTTGAATGAACGGCGGCGGGTCGTAGTCGATCGTCACGCCCCGCACGCACGCATTCGTGCAGGCGTGAAACTGAAACAGGCCGGAGTGCGGGCTCGACGAGATCAACTCCGTGACACCGTCCACTCCTTGAATGGTGAGGCCGGCGGCGCGGCTCAGCGTGAAGCAGTATTTCCGGTCACCAGCCGTGTCGGCCGACACGCGATAGCGCTGGGCATCGAGCCGCACCGTGGCACCCGCGCCTGCCCGCACAGCCGCGTCAATCGCCTTGCGGATGGCCGCCGAGTCGTCGGTCTTCCCGTCGCCGACGGCACCGTAATCAGCCACGCGAAACGTCAATCCGCCGCGCGTGTCTGTGTGTTGCACATGGCACCCGCATAGGCAGAGCGCGACTCCAACGTAGAGCAACCAATACGTGGCGACATACGTGTTCGACAGTTTGGGAGCGGCGCAGCTTTCCGCGCCGGCCGGACCTCGAGGGCGGCCCGCTCCGAAAAGGCGCTGACTTATGTCGCCGCGTATCATTTGCATGCTCGAGGTTCCGACTCACGCCCCGTGAACACTTTCTTTACCGCATCCAAATAACCGAAGCCATTTATGGTGTCGGGCTCCAGATAGCTGCCCTCGGTCCATTCGTTCCAGCAGTTGATGTTGAGGATGCGCGGACCGTGCGGATCGGCCAGCAGACGCTCCTTCGTCATGCGCAGCGCGGTCTCGAAATTCGCGGGCGTGTTGTTCTTGATGGTGTTGGTGAATGGGTAGCCCGAGTTGTCGAACGGATCACGCTGGTCGCAGCGCGGGCTGGGGTCCCAGCCCATCGAAACGTTCGGATAATACGGCACCGCGAACATCGTCTTGGCGCGGTCCCAGTAAGAGAAATACGCATCGCGGATCACGGTGTAGTCCGTCTGAGGTTGCGGCATCGTCGCGTGGTGAATCCACACATACGAGGTGACCGAGTCGAAGCCGAGATCGCGCACCAGTTTGGCCGGATCGGCAGGCACCGTTTTACCCGGCAGAATGGGCTGTCCCCACGACACGGCGTTCAGGTGCAGGCCCGGCAGTCCGGCGGCCTTGGCCTTGGCCCGGAACGCGTCCAGCCCCGCGCGGGTCGCAGCCACAGACCCGAAACTCTCCAGCAACTTGCCCAGATCGTACACAGAAAAATAAGGCTTGCCGTCGATCTTCCAATAGGACGGATGCGAGAAGTAGTCCTTGATCAGATGGTCGCAGATCCGCTCGAACCCTGCGGGACTGACCTTGCCCGGATATAACACCTTGCGCGGAGCCCCGCGCGTGTAGGGAAACAGATTCTTCTGCCAGTCGTGGTTCGCCCACATGAACGCGAACTTCAGGCGGCTGTTATTTTTCGCCTTGAGGAACCCGTTGTCGACGGGCCGCGCAAGGAACGGCCCATCGTTGTAGTGATACCAATCGAAGATAAAGACGTCGATGCCGTGGTCAGCCGCCGCGTCGATCTTCTTCGCCATGACGTTGGGGTCGGACTCGTCCTCGTAGCCCCACAGCGGAACCTTGGGCTGCTGATGTCCGGGAAAGCGGGGTTTCGCGGCTTTGATCAGCTCCCACTCGCTCCACTCCCCGCCCCGGACTTTCAGGTTGCGCAGATCGTTGGGGTGATACTGGCCGAAGTAGTAACTCGCCACGGTGATGTGCGCGTTGGTCATCTCCGCGTACGCCGGACTTTTGGCGACTGTGCCGCATCCGGCCGCAACAAGCGCAGCCGTCACACACAAGCATGCCCGCACTCTGTTCATTATTTCATCCCCCACTTTTCCTTGATCCTGCACGCGGCGGCACAGGAGCGCTCGCCCTACCACGCGAGAAGAAACCGAAACGGCAAGCCTCGCCAACTTGACCGTTGAGCGTTGAACGTTCAGCGTTGAGCGTGGTCAGCGGCACCTGCTTGGGATGCGCGTCCGCGAAGGCTTTGGCCTGGCGGAGAGCAATCTCGAATTTCTGCGGCGTGACGATGTGGAACGAAAAAACATCTGCGCAAACAAAAAAACGAAAGCCGGAAGGCGACATCGCCTTCCCTGCTTTCGTTGTCCCTATCTCTGGCTGATCAAGGAGCCCTGCACGCGTCGCGGCAAGGCCACTGCGTCTACTTCGTCTCGCGCAGACGGGCTTTCTTGCCGGTCAGGTTGCGCAGATAGTAGAGCTTGGCCCGGCGCACTCTGGCGGAGTGCTCGACCTCGACCTTGTCGATAAAGGGCGAATACACGGGGAAGACCTTTTCCACGCCGACGCCGAAGGAGATGCGCCGCACGGTGAACGTCGCGGAGTTGCTCATGGCGTTGTCGCGGGCAATGACCGTGCCGGCGAAAACCTGCACGCGCTCTTTGTCGCCTTCCTTGATCTTCACGAACACCTTCACGCTGTCGCCGACCTGTAGTGCGGGCGCCGCCTTCGTGGCCGTCGCCTTCGCAATCTGTTCGGCATTAATCTTGTCAATCGCTTTTGCAATCATGATCCCAACTCCTTCTTCTCGAAAAACATTCCGCACCCGGCGCTTACTTCAGCAAGTCCGGACGCCGCTTCGCCGTCCTGTCCAACGCCTGTCTGGCACGCCAGCCATCGACCTCCGCGTGGTTGCCGCTCTGGAGCACCGCCGGCACGGCCATGCCCCTGTAGACCGCCGGACGCGTGTATTGAGGGTATTCCAAGAGGCCCTCGGTAAAGGACTCGTCCCGGGTCGCCTCTTCTCCGCCGCCCAGCACGCCGGGCAGCAGCCTCACCACCGCATCCACCACCACCGCCGCTGGCAACACGCCGTTGGTGAGCACGTAATCGCCGATCGACAGCTCGTCCGTCACCAGCGCCTCACGCACGCGTTCGTCAATTCCCTCGTAGTGGCCGCAGACGAAAATAAGGTGTTTCGCCCGCGCCAGCCGGCGGGCTTCCGCCTGCCGAAAGGTCACACCGGACGGAGTCATCA
>CAYSXF010000485.1:0-4407 GCA_964434815.1 uncultured Lentisphaeraceae bacterium | reverse complement strand
AGATTTCTGCCTGTCTCGTGGGCTCGGAGATGTGTATAAGAGACAGTGGTAGTAGCGTGCGACGCGGGTGAAAAGCTTAACGTCATCTTGAGGACGATAAAGCAGGGCGGCGTCATAGGCGTTCTCGGTATTGTCATACGAGACGGCGTGTGCGGGTCTCGTGACCCGGTTGAAGAACGTTTCCGAGCGCGCGCCAAGGGCTAGCGAAAGCTTGTCTGTGAAGAAAAACTCGTCCCGCACATAGCCGGCGAGAGCGGTGCGGTCGTCGTCCCAGTGGCTGGTCTGCGACGAGAATTGGTCGAGGTGCAGGTCGGTGCCGACCGTCAGGCGGTTCTCGTGTCCGGCAAGTTCGGTGTCGAGCGTGTAACGGGGGGTGAACGCATATGAATCGGTCGCTGTCTTGCTGAAGGCATGATAGTCGATCCATTTCGTGTCGGATTCGCGGCGGCTCGCAGTGACGTTGGCGTCAAGCCTACCGTCTTCGCCGAGTCGCGTGCTGCCGCCGAGGTTGGCGCCCCAGGTGTCGAATTGTGCCCGGTTGTTAGGCGTCGTGGTTTGGCGCGGATCTTCCTTGAACTGTTTCCAGGTCAATGCGCCGGGCAGGCCGAACTCGCTGTCATGATAGAAAGCCGATAGTGAAAGGCTGCGGACCTCATCCCAATGCTTCTGGACGGAAGTGTCGAGGTTCCAGGACTCATAGGATCCATTGTCGCGGAAGCCGCCGGTTTTGTTCCAGTCGGCATCTGCTAAATAGACGACGCCGTCCTCAAAGGTGCCGGACTTGCCGAGGTGCGTAGAATAGGTGTCGTAAGAGCCGATGGAAGCCGCGACGGTGGTCGCCGGTTTCGCATCGACGGACGTGTCGGTGATGATGTTGATGACGCCGGCCTCGGCATAGTCGCCGTACAGAACGGTCTGGGGGCCGCGGATGATCTCGATGCGCTTGACCGACTGTAGGGGAATGCGCATGAGGTTGGGGGCGGACATGTCGGCGTTGTTGAGCCGCTCGCCGTTCACGAGGATGAGGACGCGGCCGTGGGAGTTCTCGCCGAAGCCGCGCAGCGACACGGCCGTCGTGGTCGGGTTGTCGGAGAAGGTGTGGATGGGGACTCCGGCCTGTTTCTGCAGCACGTCGGCTACGGTGCGCTGGCCAGACTTGGCGATCTCATCGGCGCTGATGATCCGGACGTTGGCGGGCATCTCTTGCGCCGTCAGGTTTTCGCGGCTGGCCTGCACGATGATCGGAGGCAGGTTCGTGGCGGGTTTCGTCGCAGGCGCGGTCTGGGCGTGGAGTACGGGGGTTACGAGCAGGCACGCTGCCAAGGCGGCGGGCGTGCTGAGCGGGAGCGTCAGCTTGTGCATGTTCTTTTTTCCTCTTGCGGGAAGGTTAGACACGCCTTCGGACAAGAGGCTGAATGCACGAGCGAAAGAACGGACCGGAAACAGCCGGACAACGGACTTAGGCTCCTCTTGCGCGAAGGAGTGCCGCAGGTTGCATCCGGTCCGTCTTCTGGCTTACGGCTTGACCTCGCCCCCGCCTTCTCTTCCTTGCGGAAAATGGCGAGTGGGGGCTTGTAGCCGATTACAGCGGCGCGACCGCGCCCGAATCTCACGGGCTTCCGATAACCGGTGCAAAAGCGTGCTATGAGGTTAGAACAAGCGGCGGTGGGTGTCAATGGCGAACTCCGCGAAACGGGGCGGGCGATGCGGTAGGAGTACACCCCATAGCTCTCGAAGCAACCCGCAGCGTATGATGCCTCCATCACAAACAGAGCCCGAGGCCGGCCTGCTCACCGTCGTAAGGGATGACGCGCCGAGCGCGTTGCCGGGAGGTTTTTCGGAAAAGCTCTGTCAACTAGCAACAAGGAGACGAAAGATGAAAAAGTTACTGAGTCTGGCAGCGGCGGCGGCGTGTTGCGTCGGTCTGATAACCGGATGCGAATCCACGTGCATGAAAGACGGCAAGTGTGCCATGTGCAGTGAAAAGGGAGTCATGAAGTCGCACAGCCAATGCGCCAAGGACGGCTGCTGCGCGTCAGGCGTCTGCACGGCCAAGACTCACGGTGGTGCCTGCCCCATGATGAGGGAAGGCGCTGTCAACACGGCGGCTCTGATGGCGATGATCCGTGCGAAGACGCCCATGACGGTGCTCGATGCGCGCGCCGGCAAGTATGATGACGGCAACCGCATTCCCGGCGCCAAGGCCCTTGCGCCGGATGCCACCGAGGAACAGGCCGCTGCCATGGTGCCAGACAAGCAGTCGCTCGTGGTGACCTACTGCGTGAACCTCAAATGCCCGGCCAGCCATATGCTGGGCGAGCGGCTCCGCCAGCTCGGCTACACCAATGTCCTCGAATACCACGAAGGCATCGAGGGCTGGATGGCCGCAGGCAACGCGATTGAAAAAGTGGCACATTAAGATCGGTTGCCTGCATTAGAGCGGATTAAAATAAAGTATAGCCGTTATCTGTTGCCAAGGTAGGGCGGGTTCCCCGAACCCGCCGCGGACGCCTCGGGGAGGCGTCCCTACCAAAACGGCTACACTTTAAACAAAACCGCTCTGGTCTGATTGACGCGAAGGCGTCTTCTAGTAGAACGTAAGAACTCAAGCGACTGCATCAGTCGTTTGAGTTCTTACGCTTTTTCAAGCTGTTCGCATCGTGGCGATGACGGCAAACGTTATTCTTGTTCCACCACGAGCCGGTAGAAACGCATGCCGGTCGTTTCGACATCGAGGAAGGTGTTCGTCGGAGGCGTGGCTTCCACATGCGATTTGAACAATAGAAAGCCCTTGCTCAGATCCGTACACCGGTACAACGTGTATTTCTGTCCCCAGAAACTGTTCCATGACAGCTCAATCGCGTCGGAGCTTCCGGCGATGTTGAGATAGATAGGATTCAATTCGTATACGGCTGTGAGCTGATTGTCTCCCTCGCTCCACTCAATGACGTTGTCGACGCTGTCCACGAAAGCACGCAAATGCTGTGTGCCAGCGTTGGAGCCAGCCACCAGATTGTTGAAAAGGAAGGTTTTCGACTCGCCAGGCCGCAAGATGCCCACGGACTTGGATGCGTCGCCCGGGTCGCCGACAGACGCGGCGTCTGGCTTGGAGAGATACAGGGTCAGCCGGCCGGCGTCCGCCGCCAGCTCACCGTGATTGTCGACCGTGACTTGGACGGAGAACACGTCGCCCGTCAGGGTGGGTTTGGTGATGAACTCCACTGCCGTGACCGCGAAGTCCGCACGCTGCCAGGCCGTGTTGGGAGTGTAACCGCCCGAAGACGGCGATCCGACTTCGATGGTTGCGTCATCTGTGCCGGACACGTTCACGTACCCGTTCCAGAGCGTGCCGTCATCGCGGACCGGACGCCCCATGGCGGTTCCGCGCAGAACGGTTTCGCCGGTCACATTCGGCAGTAAGGCCGTTAGCGTCGCGCTCTCGCCCGCGCCTAGCCGCTGGCCAAGCGTTCCTATTGTCCCCAAAAGGGTGTCCGTGATCTGCACTTGGCTGAGCGATGTGTTCCCCGTGTTTGTCACGCGATAGGTCACGGTCACGTCCGAGCCGCCCAGGACGGTCAGCACGTCGCCGTCAGCCGCGTCTCCCGCCGTCACCACCAGCTTGATGGAGGGCGCCGCCTCGGCTTCGTTGCAAATGGTGCCGCGGAACGGGAAGTGGTGGAATTCGAAACCGGTTGACGTCGTCACAGAGCCGCCGAAGAAACCGAAGCCCTCGAAGGAGGCACCGCTGAAATTTCCGTTGGCATGGGGTGCCAGCACCGAGCCCTCATGTTCGTACCCGGACGTGGTTATCTCGGTCGCGTCGGCGTAATTGAAAAGAATGCGGTCGTTGGTCACGCCGCCTGTCAGCCGGATGGCGCCGTTGGACAACTCCACATGGGAACCGTGGATGTTGAAGACCACCGTACTGTATTCGGGCGCGTCAATCACGGTGTCAATCTGGTAGCCGCTCCAAACAGAGGCGTCGACGTTGAACACGTTCAGCACGGGGTCGTTGCCGACGAAACTGATGATGTGATCTGTTTTGTCCAGCTCTTCCGACACCACTCCCCGGTCATCCATGGAGGCGATCATGGCGCTGGCCAGGCACAGATGCTGGTAGATATCGGCGAACGTGGCCCCGCTGTGGTCGTTGGGCACGTTGCCGTTCGCGTCCAGCGTGACCGGGTTGACGCGACGGACCGTGTTGCTGCCGGTGTTGTACCGGAGCACCCCGGTGTGCGTGCCGCCATATACCACATTGCCGTTTATGTCGGCATAGTTGCCCGGCTCGTAAAGGTCGCCGCCCACGATCAGCATGTCGGCTGTTCCGTTGACCGGCGGGATGACTTTGCCCATGACGGTGAGCCCGACGCTGTAGCCAGGGGGAAGACTGGCTGTGCCGCCGAC
>CAYSXF010000484.1:0-4425 GCA_964434815.1 uncultured Lentisphaeraceae bacterium | reverse complement strand
ACGGCCCAGGCCCTGGCATAAACAAGCTGCCGAACATGCTTGACCTGGTGCTCAACTGGCGCGTAAATGGCGTCCTCCCGGATATGATTCAGGGACAGCGGGTCAGCAACGGAAAGACCGAACTGGACCTGCCGCTCTATCCGTATCCGGCGAAGACGGGCTGGACGCCTGAAGCCGGGTTCAAGCCTGTGGACGGACCCCGCGGAGGCGTCGAGCGTATTGCCGCACGCTTCAGGCCGAGTGCCGCCCAATGAAGACGAATTAAGGCCGACTAATATTCGCCGTGCATGTCAGCGCACGTCTCCTCGTCAATCCGGGCAGGCTTCGAGTAGAAGATGCCCCAGAGGCTCCGGAAGAAGAACCAGAACCCGAGAGGCATCGTGATCACGTAAAGCACGACATTGGTCGGCATGAGGAGATGGCTGCTGCGGAATAGGGCGTACACGGCGATGGCGGCAAGTGGGATCAGAACGAGCGCCATCACGTTGCGAGGGCGGATGCGTCCCAGAAACCTGTCGAGGACATCCGGCCCCTTCGCCGTGCGCCCGTAGCGGCGCAAACCCACCCAGCAGAGAGTCAGGAGTGGGGGCAGGATCAGGGCTGCGAACGGTCGGGATGGGACACGTGCCGCCAGGAAAATCACCAAAGCCAGCACCCCGAGAAAGATCGTTGCCAGCCTGCTGCTCTCATACCAACCGGGACGAGCGATCCCAAGGACCAACCACGCGAGGAGTAAGGGAAACGACCACGCCATCGCGTGCTTGGCGAATCCCCATACGGACGCATCGACATTTTCCCCCAGTTCCGCTGGCCACCACAAGGCCCACAGGCCCCAGCCGACTCCGACCGCAAGCGAGAGCACTGCGATTCTGGTCGGCTTTTCCCCTGTCAAAGCCTTTCCGGTCAAGTACCAGCCCACGCCGACACTCAGCAAGGCATGCCACGCCAGTCCTGTGAAGGAGACCGACAGCGGGAAGGGGCTTGTCGCGTTGCCGTAGAGCGTGTCGACGACAACCCCTTCACCCAGCCATCCGAAGACCGCCCCACACAGGAAAAGTGGCGCGAACGAAGCAACTCGGAATCGCCTCGTGAGGTCGAGAAAGATCCACCCGAGCAGGCAGTAGACGAGCCAGGTAACCACAGATTTACGAAGGCAGTCACCGGCATGCCAAAAGGACCAGAAGACCCGCTCCGAGAAGAAGAAAAGGATGTAGCCGTTAGCTAGAATGACGGCGGCTTTGCGCAGCCAGTATTGCATGGGCTCGACATCCTGTCCGCGCTCTGCGGGCCTAGTCCGCCTTGGTCGCCGGCTTGGGCGGGCGGGTGGCGAAGGCCAGCGCCGCGCCGATCAGCAGCATGACGGCCGAGATGAGGTAGGAATTGGTGTACGAACCGGAGAGGTCCTTGATCTTGCCGCCCAGGATCGGACCGGCCACGCCGGCCACGCCGAAGGCCGTGAAGAGCAGGCCGTAGTTGACGCCCAGGTTTTTGACTCCGTAGAAGTCGGCGACGGCCGCGGGCATGAGCGGGAAGATCGTGCCGTAGCAGAGGCCCGTGAAGCTGGCCCCGAAGATCAGCATCGCGGGCGTCTTGTAATAGGCGAACGCGAACATGTTGAGGGCCTGCAGGAAGAAGGCCAGCATCATGGTCTGCGTGCGGCCGAGGCGGTCGGAGACCGAGCCGCTGATCAGCCGGCCCAGCGTGTTGAAGATGGCCAGCAGCGCCACCGGCAGGAAGCCCCAGGTCTCGATGCCCGCCTGGGCGCTGGCGATCTTGGCCGCATGGGCGATGATCATCAGCCCGGCCGAGGCCCCGAGCAGCAGCATCGCCCACAAGATGTAGAAGCGGCCCGTGCGGAGCATCTCGTGCCAGTCCATGTCGGCCCTGGCGGCCGACTTGGGCTTGCCCGGCCCGCCGGCCGGGGCCGGGGCTGCCACGAAGTTCGCCGGCGGATCCACCAGCCGCGCCGAGAGGAGGCAGATCAGCACGGCCGCCCCGGCGCCGAGGTACTGGAAGGTATGCTGAACGCTGGTGGCCTTGAGCAGCCACTGCGTCAGGGGCGCGACATACACGGCGGCCAGGCCCACGCCGCTGACGACGATGCCTGCGATGAGGCCCTTGCGGCCTGGCGGGAACCACTTCAAGGCTGGCGGCGTGGTGGCCGAGTAGCACAGCCCGATGCCGATGCCGCCCATGACGCCATACGAAAGCACCATGGCCAAGGGCGAGTGGGCGTAGGCCGAGGCGAACAGTCCCAGCCCGAACATCAGGCCGCCGGCCAGGGCCACGATCCGCGGCCCCATCTTGTCCTGCCAGCGGCCGGCGAAGATCATCGTGAAGGCAAAGCACGCCGTCGAGATGCTGAACGGCAGGGCGGCGTCGGCGTTGGACCATTTCCACTCTTTGACCAGGACCTTGCCGATGACGCTCCAGGCGTACAGCGAGCCGAGGATCAGATTGATGCCCGTTCCGGCCGCCACGACCGACCAGGCGCGTGAGCGCGGTGTTAAGGACTGTTCCATTGCCTAACCTTTCATGTTTTCTCCGTGCAGGCGCACCCGCGCCTTTCCGCCCGGGCGGATTTGCCACCCCGACCGGAAAACGGCCACATCATAGGGCTTTTGACGCCCGCCGTCAACGCCCGCCGTCAAAAAGTCCCCGCTTCAACGGATGTCATGGACCGCATGAAGAAAAACAGGCATGCGGGCAGCGGGTTCGACGATTTTAGGCCACGCAGCGGCCGCGGATCTCGGAAGCGGACGATTATTGAACCATGATCAAACTGCCGGCTTGAATGCGCAACCAGATATTCTGATCCTTGGTCTGATTGACCGTCGCCTTGGACGATGCGGGGATGATGGTGATGTCGCCTCCCGCAAACGAGCCGCTGCGCGTCGCGCAATTCAGCAGCCGCACGGTTTTGCCCTTGTACTGGGTCACATCCACCTCCAGTTTGGCGCCGCTCACGATGGTCAGCGCGTTGCTGACCGACAGCGTGCCGATGCCACTGGCTCCGCACTCGAAGCGCAGCGTGCTGGCCGTGTTGTTGGTCAGCACCAGGTTGCGCACCGTGCAGGTGCCGTTCGAGCCGATCGTCAGCGTGCCGATGCCGTTGCCGCCCACCGTCATGTCGTTGTTGTTGACCGTGAACGTGCCGCCCGATACCTTCAGCAGGCCGACGCCGCCGGAGTTGGCCCAAAACTGGACGTTGGTCGGCACGCCGCCGATGTAGACCGGGTTCGGCGTGTAATAGGAACCCCCGGATATCGCATACGTGCCGTTGCCGCCGCCATGGACGAGGGGGCTTGTGCAGTCGCCATACCCGATCATGGTCAGGAAGGCGCTGCTGCCGCTCTGCGGCGCATGCATGATCGTGCCGCCGGTCTGCGTGAGCGTGCCGGTGGAGCTGTTGACGCCGATGGCCAGCGCGCCGGCATTCGTGATGACGGCGCTGCCGGAGACCGTCGCATAGCCCACGCCGCGGGAGCCCGCGGTGGCGTTCTGGTACCAGACCGTGCCGATCGCCAGACCGGCAACATCCCAGCGGGTGGCCCCGCCCCCGGGAGCGCCCGGGTTCGTGATGTTCATCAGGCCGTTGGTGATCGTTAGGTAGCCGATGCCGAGGCCGCCTTGGCCGTAGCCGACTTCGACGCCGTAGTAGCCCTCAAGCAGTTGGCCGCCGTAGATGTTGCAGATGCCGACGCCGGGCGTCGTCCCCGCGTATCCGGCACCGATGATGCACCCGGAGCCCATGTTGATGGCTCCGGCCGTGACAACCACCATGCCGGTTACCCAGACGGGCGGGGCATACCCGCTGTCACAGGAGCCCACCGTGACCCCGTCGCCACCGCGGAAGGAACCGCCGTCGACGCGCAGAGTGCCGCAACCATAGGGGACATGGCCGATGACGACGCGGCTCGAGCCTAAGAGGCCGACAAAGCCCGTATTCGTCACGGTGAACGTGCCTACGCCGTAGTTGCCGCCGATCATCAGCGCATTGCCGTTGGTGTAAAGCAGAGACCCGCCCGATATGACGACCGTGCCCGTCGTGCTGCCGACCGGCGCCCCCGCGCCAACGCCGACCTGGATCGGCTCGCCGTTGAGGTTGCCACTATACTTCCCGAGGTTCAGTGTGCCGCCGCTCACGTTCAGCATGCCGTTGCCGCCCACGCCATACCCGACATAGAGCGTGCGGTAGTCGTTGGTGACCGCCCGCGGGAAGATCTCGTAGTAATCCAGCGTGCCGGAGGCGATGTTCAAGGTGCCGGCGGATTGATAGCCCACGTTGATGTTGTTGCCGTAGGAGGTCGAAGCGGTCGGCATGTTGGTGAACTCGATCGCGCCGCCGCTGACGCTCACCACGCCGCCGTTGAAAATGTTGCTGTCTCTTATACACATCTCCGAGCCCACGAGACAGGCAGAAAT
>CAYSXF010000483.1:0-4426 GCA_964434815.1 uncultured Lentisphaeraceae bacterium | reverse complement strand
CGGTTAAGCAGTCGCATGGCGGCTCTGGAAAGCAGGCTAGGGCTGTAATTGACGGACTCGAGGCGGACGTGCTGACGCTTGCGCTCGCGTTCGATATCGACGAGGTTGCCGCAAAGTCAGGACTGTTGAGCGCCGACTGGCAAAAAAAACTGCAGAACAACAGCGCTCCTTACACATCGACGATCGTCTTTCTCGTGAGAAAAGGGAATCCCAAGCAGATCACGAACTGGAGCGATCTGATCAAACCGGATGTTCAGGTCATTACGCCTAATCCGAAGACATCAGGCGGGGCGCGGTGGAACCACTTGGCAGCGTGGGGCTACGTCCTTGACCGCGAGTTGGGAGGCGACCTCGCTAAGCTCAACAAGCCCGAGTTCGCAGCGCAAGCCGCTGCCGCTCAAGCGAAGGCGCGGACGTTCATCGCCGAACTGTACAAGCATGTGCCTGTGCTCGACTCCGGCGCGCGGGGCGCGACCACAACCTTCGTGCAGCGCGGCATCGGCGACGTGCTGTTGGCGTGGGAGAACGAGGCTTTCCTCGCCGTCAACGAGTTGGGCAAAGACAAGCTCGACATCGTCGTGCCGCCGATCAGCATCCTGGCTGAGCCGACGGTGGCGGTCGTGGATAAAGTGGTGGACAAGCGCGGGTCGCGCGAGGTGGCGGAGGCCTATCTCAAGTACCTGTACAGTCCTGAAGGACAGCGAATCGCCGCGAAGAACTACTACCGTCCGCGCACTCCCGAACAGGCCGATCCAGCCGACATCGCCCGCTTTCCGGCTGTTAAGCTGATCACCATCGACGCTGTGTTCGGCGGCTGGCAGAAGGCGCAGAAGGAACACTTCGCGGACGGAGGAATTTTCGATCAGATCTATCTGCCGAGCAAGTGAGCATGCTAGCGGATGAGCGAATAGGTTGAGCGGATGGCGACGGTCATACAACGGAGGATGAAACGGTGAAACTGAGGCTGAAAGAAAAAAGTGTATTGCCCGGATTCGGGCTGTCGCTCGGCTTCACGGTCTTTTACCTGTCGCTGCTCGTGCTGGTGCCGCTGAGCGCTCTGGTGCTTCGCAGCAGCGAGCTCGGGCTGTCGGGCTTCATCGCGACCATCCGGCATCCTCGCGTACTGGCGTCGTTCGAGGTGACTTTTCTGTCTGCTTTCAAGGCGGCGCTCATCAATGTTGTGCTCGGCGTGACGGTGGCGTGGTTTCTGGTGCGGGGCCGCTTTCCCCTGAAGCGGTTGGCGGACGCGCTGGTAGACTTGCCGTTCGCGCTGCCGACGGCCGTGAGCGGCATCGCTCTGACCGCGCTCCTGTCACCGAACAGCACGCTCGGCGCCGCCTTGGGTAAACTGGGCATTCAGGTGGCCTTCACGACGACCGGCATTACGATCGCGATGATCTTCATCGGCATGCCCTTTGTAATCCGCAGCGTGCAACCCGCCTTAGCCGATCTGAGCAAGGAGCTCGAGGAGGCGTCGCGCAGCCTGGGCGCGTCGCGTTCCCAGACGCTGTGGCGCGTGGTTTTGCCGCTGCTAGCGCCCTCGATCTTAAGCGGCTTCACGCTGGCCTTCTCGCGTGCGCTGGGCGAATACGGATCAGTTGTTTTCATCGCGGGCAACATGCCCATGAAAACCGAGATCGCATCTCTGCTAATCATCACCAAGCTGGAGCAGTTCGACTATGCAGGCGCCACGGCTATCGCGGTTGCTCTGCTGTCGCTGTCGCTCATATCCATCTTGCTGATCAATGTGTTTCAGGCGCGGTCAGCGCGGTATTTGGGGAGCGCGTAATTAAAGGTTGAAGTTAGGATTTAGGAGTTAGGAGTTGAATCACAGGAGGACGGCATGATGAACAAGGGTAAACATGAAACTGGCTTTTGGGAGAACCTCGTCCTCTGCACGCTTGCTTTGGGGATCGTGGGGTCTTTCATTGTGATGCCGTTGTTCGTTGTGCTCAAAGAGGCCTTTGCAGGTGGCGTTCGGCTTTGGGCGGAAAGCATCAGTAATCACGACGCGCTTTCGGCGATCGGGCTGACTCTGGGCGTTACGGCGGTCGTTGTGCCACTGAACACGGCATTCGGCGTGGCTGCCGCGTGGGCGCTTGCCAAGTTCCGCTTCAGAGGGCGCAACCTGCTGCTTTCGCTGGTGGATTTGCCCTTTGCGGTTTCGCCTGTGGTTGCGGGCTTGATCTTTATCTTGGTGTTCGGCCGGCACGGATGGCTGGGTACATGGTTGACGGACCATCATACCCGGATCGTTTTTGCCGTGCCGGGCATCCTTCTTGCAACGCTCTTCGTGACGTTTCCGTTCGTGGCCCGCGAACTGATTCCGCTGATGACGGAGCAAGGTTCGGAAGAGGAGCAAGCGGCCCTGAGCCTAGGCGCTTCCGGGTGGCAGACGTTTGTCAAAGTGACTTTGCCCAACATCAAGTGGGGACTGTTGTACGGAATCATCCTCTGCAACGCGCGGGCCATGGGCGAGTTCGGCGCGGTCTCCGTGGTCTCCGGCCACATTCGCGGAGAGACCAACACGCTGCCGCTTCACGTCGAGGTGCTGTATAACGAGTACAGTTTCACAGCGTCGTTCGCCTGCGCGTCGATCCTGGCGGGGCTGGCGATTGTGACGCTGATCCTAAAGACGTTCGTCGAGTTGAAGAGTGAGCGCGATACCGCGCGATAGAGGTGCGCCATGAGCATTACGATCCGAAATATCAGCAAAACGTTCGGGGCCTTCCAGGCGCTGAACAACGTCAGCCTTGAGGTTCCGTCAGGCGAGCTGACGGCGCTGCTGGGGCCGTCAGGTTCAGGCAAGACGACGCTGCTGCGCATCGTGGCCGGACTCGAGAGCGCGGACGAAGGTGCGGACGGGCAGATTCTCTTCGACGGGGTTCCGGTGACGGATAATCCGGTCAACCGCCGCAAGGTCGGCTTCGTTTTTCAGCACTATGCGCTGTTCCGCCACATGACTGTCTTCGAGAACATCGCCTTCGGTCTGCGCGTGAAGCCGCGGGCCGACCGGCCTTCGAACGAAGCGATCAAAGACCGCGTTTTCGAGCTGTTGAAGCTGGTGCAGCTAGAACAATTGGCACAGCGTTTTCCGGCACAGCTCTCGGGCGGGCAGCGCCAGCGCATCGCCTTGGCTCGCGCCTTAGCCATTCAGCCGAAAGTCTTGCTGCTGGACGAGCCGTTCGGAGCGCTGGACGCCCAGGTGCGGACAGAGCTGCGCCGCTGGTTACGCCACCTGCACGACACGATCCATGTGACGAGCATCTTCGTAACGCACGACCAAGAGGAGGCGCTGGAAGTGGCAGACAGCATTGTGGTGATGAACAAAGGCCGCATCGAGCAGGTGGGCGCTCCGAACGATGTCTTTCAGAACCCTGCCACAGAGTTTGTGATGAAGTTTTTGGGCGATGTGAATGTCTTTCACGGGCGCATCAACAACGAGGCACCAGTCTTTGGCGATGACCTGAAGGATGAGAACGGCGTTCGCCTGCTTGTGCGGCCGCACGATCTGACGGTGCAGTTGCAGCCGGGGGCCGGCATCTGCCTGCCGGCGCAAGTGTACCGCGTGTTGACCGCAGGGCCGCTGGTGAAGATCGAAATGCTGAACAGCCAGAACAATCTCGTGCAAGTGCACGTGCCGCACGACGTGTACCGGACGACGCCAGTCAAGCCGGGGCAGTCTGTCTTCTTGGTTCCCAAAGAATCCCGGTTGTATGGTACGGACAGCGAGCGAATCGAGTATGTGATCTAAATTAGGTGATTAGGCTGAAGGCTGTTAGGCGTTAGGAAGAAGCGTACGAACAGGGGTGACACGATGACGACGGAACAACTGAGAACTGAGCTTGAGCAGAAAGACGCCGAGGCGATTATTTGTCGGGCATTGGAGACCTTTGGCTCATCGCTGGTCTTCGCCACTTCGCTTGCGGCTGAGGATCAGGTAATCACCGACATCATCGCCCGAAACCGGTGGCCAATACCCTTTGTCACGCTGGATACCGGACGGCTATTTCCTGAAACGTATACGTTGCTTGCCGAGACAGAGAAGCGCTACGGAATCAAGATCAAGACGTTTTTTCCTGACAGAGCCAGCGTCGAAGCGATGGTGGCTGAAAAGGGCATCAACCTTTTCTACGACAGCGTCGAAAACCGCAAGAGCTGCTGCAGTGTAAGGAAAATTGAGCCGCTGAGGCGTGCGTTGCAGCCCTATCGCGCATGGCTTTGCGGTCTTCGGCGCGAGCAGTCGGTTACGAGATCGGCGATCTACGTTGTCGAGGACGACATAGCCAACGGCTTGACGAAGGTGAATCCGCTTGCGGCGTGGAGTGAGCAGGAGGTGTGGGGCTATATCGCCGCGCGGCAGGTGCCTTACAGCCCGCTGCATGATCATGGGTTTCCCAGCATCGGATGCGCGTGCTGCACGCGC